>JBBAED010000004.1 GCA_041656115.1 Dehalococcoidales bacterium
ACAGCTGCCGGTTTTGGATACGCCGCCAAATCGGGGATCCCACTGGCTGAAGGGTTAATCAAAAACCGCTATATGGGGCGCACATTTATTGCCCCCGACCAAAGAATCAGAGACCTCGGGGTAAAAACCAAGTTCAATCCGTTACAACCTGTTTTAGAAGGCAAGCGCGTCGTATTGGTTGACGATTCAATAGTGCGCGGAACAACAACACCGCAAGTAATTAAACTGCTTAGAAAAAGCGGCGTAAAAGAGATTCACATGCGTGTTTGTGCCCCGCCTATTCTTTTCCCGTGTTATCTCGGAGTTGATATGGCAACCAAATGGGAACTGATTGCCGCCCAAAAAAGCATTGACGAAATCAAAGATTATATCGGAGCCGATTCGCTGGGTTATCTAAGCCTCGACGGGCTTGTTAAGGCGACCGGTTTACCGAAGAAGGATTTTTGTTTGGCTTGCCTTACGGGAGATTACCCGGTGCCGGTACAACTCACCATGGATAAATTGGCAATGGAATTTGAATGCTCTCAAAAACACGAAACGGTAAAGGAATAATTTCCCCGCCGGCGCCTTATCAATCTCGTTTTGCCGCTCCGAATAATTGCAACAACCCCTTGCTAATGATATTATAAGCATTTGTTAAAATCCAAAATAAACCGGTATACAAGCAGGTGCCCTAAATAAACACAGGAGGCAAAGCAAATAAAGTACACATATGATGCCGCAGGTGTCAGCATCAACACCGCTGACAGTATAAAATCACTTATAAAACAGCATGCCAAATCAACGGCACGGCCGGAAGTCTTGGCGGGGCCGGGGCTTTTCGGTGGAATGTTTGAGTTTAAAGGTTACCAACAACCGGTTCTGGTTTCCAGCATTGACGGTGTCGGCACCAAATTGAAAATAGCGGAAGCTATGGACAGGCATGACACCATCGGTCAAGACCTTGTCAACCACTCCGTAAACGATATTTTAACTTGTGGCGCCGAACCTTTATTCTTCTTGGACTATATCGCCATGGGTAAATTGTCTCCTGACAAAATCGAGGCAGTTGTCAAGGGGTTGTCAATTGCTTGCCGCGAAAATAACTGTGCCCTTATCGGTGGGGAAACCGCTGAAATGCCGGGATTATACGCCGAGGGCGATTACGACTTAGCCGGCTGCATTATCGGTGTTGTTGAAAAAGAAAATATTATTAACGGAACCTCAATAACAGCGGGAGATATCGCTTTGGGAGTGGCATCCAACGGATTACACACTAACGGATATTCACTGGCACGCAAAATATTGGGCGATACGCCGGAAGCAGTCCGCAAATTCTATCCCGAGATGGGGAAAACCGTTGGGGAAGCGCTATTGGAACCCCATATTTGTTATTTGAAACCGCTTAAATCATCATTAACACTAATTAAAGGAATGGCACATATTACCGGCGGCGGAATCCCGGGCAACGTTCCCAGAATACTGCCGGACGGCCTAACCGCCAGATTTGACAGCAGTAAATGGAAAGTCCCCTACATTTTCAAACTGATTCAAGAAAAGGGTGAAATTGACACCAAAGAAATGTACCGCGTCTTTAATATGGGGGTCGGGATGATCTTATTCTGTTCGCCCGACAATGTCGCCAAAATAACCGAACAAGTACCCGGCATCCAAGTCATCGGAGATGTAATAAAACAGACAGGAAGCAACCGAGTTATCATAGAATAAACCTGAAACCAGGAGGGATTGCCAAAATGAGAGCCATTATAAGCGTATCCGATAAAACCGGTGTCGCCGATTTTGTAAAAGAGCTACCCGCTTTAGGGTTTGAAGTTTTCTCCACCGGGGGAACTCAAAAATCTTTAATCGAAGCCGGGGTTCCTGTCAAAGGGGTTTCAGATATTACCGGATTTCCCGAGATACTTGACGGGCGCGTCAAAACATTGCATCCTTCTGTTCACGGCGGGCTTCTTGCCAAACGCAACTTGGATTCGCATATGGCGGAGTTAAAAGATAATAACATCCAACCCATTGACATGGTGGTGGTAAACCTTTACCCGTTTGTCCAGACTGTTGCTAAAGACGGCGTTACACTGGATACCGCTTTGGAGAATATCGATATCGGCGGACCGACTATGATACGCGCCGCCGCCAAAAATTTCCCAGGGGTTATTGTTATTGTCGATCCGACGGACTATCCGTTAATACTTGAGAAATTAAAAAAAGGCGAAGTTGATATGGCGGAAAGGCAAAGGTTGGCGCAAAAGGCTTTCCAGCATGTTGCCGTATACGATACAGCCATAGCGCAATACTTAAGGCAAGGTGTTGACAGTTTCCCCGAGGATATGACAATCGCTTTAAAAAAACGCTACGATTTAAGATACGGCGAAAACCCGCATCAAAAAGCGGCGTTCTATTCCGAAAGTGTCCCCGGCAAAAAACAGGATACCGGTATTACTTGGGCTCAAGTGCTCTGGGGCAAGGAACTTTCTTTTAACAATATATTGGATGCCGATGCCGCTTGGAATACCGTTACCGACTTTTCCGAACCGACCGTTTGTATCGTAAAACATACCAATCCCTGCGGGCTTGCCAGCAATTCCAATATTGTCGAAGCCTACAAAAATGCCTTTGCCGGCGATACGGTTTCCGCATTCGGAGGCATTGTGGCCTGCAACCGCAAGATTACTTTAGCTATGGCCGAGGCTATGAAGGAAGTCTTTTATGAGATTGTTATTGCGCCGGAATACGACGACGAAGCACTTACCCTTTTAAAACAGAAAAAGAACCTGCGTATTCTTGTTCCGGAGCTGGCTGCCGATTACAGCAGTAATCCTATTGGCTACACGGACTATCGCCGCGTTAAAGGCGGAATGTTAGTTCAAAGCTCCGATACACTGGCTGAGAGCGCTTTAGAGTTAAAAACAGTAACCAAAAGAGCGCCTACCGCGGAGGAACTTCAAGACTTAAAATTTGCATGGAGAGCGGTCAAGCATATTAAATCCAACGCTATCGTTTTTGCCAAAAACGGGATGATGCTCGGAATGGGTTCGGGGCAGCCTAATCGTGTTTTTAGTGTCAATATTGCCGCTGAAAAAGCCGGAGAAGAAGCTAAAGGGGCGGTAATGGCCTCGGATGCGATGTTCCCGTTCCCCGATAGCGTTGAACAGGCAGCCACAGCGGGAATTACTGCCATCATTCACCCGGGCGGTTCGATAAGGGATAACGAATCGATAGAAGCCGCCGATAAATACGGGATTGCTATGGTGTTTACCGGTGTAAGGCATTTCTTACACTGATTCGCCAGTTGTCAATAGGTGGCAAGGCATTCTAACCCCCTCCGATTTTAAGAGGGGGTTTTCTTTTGTCCGAATTAGGTTAATTAGAATGACAGTAACAGTAGAAACGCCTTTGCGAGGAGCGAGCCTTCGGCGAGTGACGTGGCAATCTCCTACTGATTTATATGAGATTGCTTCGCTGCGCTCGCAAAGACAAGGGGGTTCCAGCCGTTCGTGGTGAGCCTGTCGAACCATAACGGCGGGCGGATAGCAACCCGTTCGTTGGACCCTTCGACAAGCTCAGGGCGAACGGGTCTTTTTTGTCATCCTGAACAAAGTGAAGGATATAAGAGGCCGTGAAATACATGCTATGAGGTGTCTTCGGCAATAAAGAAGGGGCAGCGTCAGGCGTGATTTGCTAACCGAACACTGTATTATTCGCCAACTCCTAGATTCTTCTACAAGCTCAGAATGACAAGTTAATAAACGCCTTTGCGAGGAGCGAGCCTTTGGCGAACGACGCGGCAATCTCCAACAAATGGAATGCCTCTTTGATTTATTAGGGATTGCTTCGCCTTCCCTGCGGGAATGGTCTCGCAAAGACAAGGTGAATTGCTTAGCTGCGCTCGCAAAGACAGTACTTCTAAGCCGTTCGTGGTGAGCCTGTCGAACCATAACGGCGGACGAATAGTAATCCCTGTCTACTCCCGTTCGTTGGACCCTTCGACAAGCTCAGGGCGAACGGGTAGCTTGTCATCCTGCTTTTCCCTTTTGTCATCCTGAACGCAGTGAAGGATCTAAGAGGCCGAGAAATTTAGACAATTAGGTTACCTCAGAATCACGAAAGAGGCATAGCTCTACCGTAGGAAGAGCAGCCGGACACTGCGCTATTCGCCAACTCTTAGATTCTTCGGCGAGCTCAGACCCTTCGACAGGCTCAGGGTGCTCGGAATTTGGATTGTCTTTGCGAGGAAGGAGCCTTTAGGCGATTGACGTGGCAATCTCTAATGAATTTAATCTATATGAGATTCTTCGCTTCGCTCTGAAAGACAGAGGAGGATTGCTTCGCTACTCTCGCAAAGACAGGGTAATTCTCAGCCGTTCGTGGTGAGCCTGTCGAACCATAACGGCGGGCGGATAGTAATCCTTGTCTGCTCCTGTTCGTTGGACCCTTCGACAAACTCAGGGCTAATGGGCCTTTTTGTCATCCTGAATAAAATGAAGGATCTAAGAGGCCGTGAAATACAGGCTATGAGGTTAACTCGGAAACAAAAAAGAGGAATCGCTCTACCGTATAAGGAGCAACCGAACACTGCGCTATTCGCCAACTCCCAGATTCTTCGGCAGGCTCAGAATGACATTACCGTCTTTGCGAGGAATGAGCCGTCAGGCGAGTGACGTGGCAATCTCCTGCAAATGTAACGTCTTTTGATTTATTAGAGATTGCTTCGCTGCGCTCGCAAAGACAATATGGAATAACCGTTCGCTGAACCCTTCGACAGGCTCAGGGCGAACGAGTCTTTTTGTCATCCTGAACGCAGTGAAGGATCTAGGAGGATAGGAAATTTAGGCTATGAGGTTAACTCGGAAACAAGAAAGAGGCATCGTCCTATCGAAAAATCCATAACCGAACACTGCCCATCCGCCAACCCCCAGATTCTTCGGCAAGCTCAGAATGACAATAATATTGAAATCAAGATAATCTAAACTCAACCCTCAAGATACGCTTTGTTTTCTCGGTTACTTTGTACCTGTCATCAATACGATAACCGACAACCCAGATAATTTGTCCATAGGTAGGCAAGCCCTGTCCACGGCAGCAGACCAGCGGCACACGCTCTCGCCATGCCTGCGGGATTTTAAGGTCAATCATAAAGCGATTTAAACGCTTTGGGGTATCAAAACCAAGGGGTTGAAAACGGTCGCCCTCAATTCGGTTGCGTAAAGTCAGATTGCCTTCGCATTTATCCGCATCCAAAAAAGCAATAAATTGATTCGAATTATCTTCTTCGGTTATTTTATCGGTAATTGCGGTTGTAATGCTCCAACCGAGGCCTTCGGTGACACCGGGGACTTTTATATCGGGCTCGGAAGTTAACTCCGGGAAGGGGCAAAGGGCTTTAATGTCTTTGCCAAGCAGGTACCTGTCGTATTCTACCGCAAAAATAAGCCCGTAAGGCAGGTTGATATACTTGCCGGCCTGTTTCTTCAAAGCATCCATTATTTCTTCAATATGGCGCTCTTCGATATCTTTTAATGTTCCCGCCGAAATTTTAATCGCATTCCTAAGCAGTAAGCGTTTGAGGGCATTTGCCAGCCCGTCCAATCCGGCTTTACTGATTATAACAATACCGTTTTGTTCACTTACAATGGTTTCCCAAACTTTTTGCAGTTCGGAATCCAAAAATTCGATTTCATCGGCGGCAATTGCGGAAGTGCGTAACAAAGCCTCGATAATTTTCGGATTATATTGTTTCAACTCCGGAAAAAGCCGATGTCTGATACGATTACGCAGCGGCGATAACGACTTGTTGGTGCTGTCTTCGCGCGCCGCCAAGTTATGAGAAAGGCAATATGCCTCCGTTTCTTCGCGGCTGATTGATAACATCGGCCTGATTATGTCAAATTGCTTGCCGCACAACCTGCGGCGACTCTTTGCTTTTAGCCCCACCAACCCCCCGATACCTGTCCCTCGTATGATATTTAACATTACCGTTTCGGCATGATCGTTTAAGGTATGCCCGGTAACAATAGCATCAGCACTAATAGCGCTTGCCGTTTCGGCCAGGAAATCGTAACGCACCTCGCGCGCCGCTTCTTCCAATGATAATTTGTGTTTCTTTTGATAACTGTTGACATCAACCCTTGACATTGTAAAAGGTAATCCCAAACTGCTGGCAAGTTTGGCAACATAAGCCGCATCCGCTTCGGATTCCGCCCCACGCAGTTGGTGATCTAAATGGGCAATGTGCAAGGTGACCCCCAACACGTCCTTCAAGCTTAACATAATATGCAAGAGGCAAACCGAATCATGCCCGCCGGAAATCGCAAGGAGTAGACAATCACCCTTTGACACCAAACGGTTTTCAAGAATAAAATTGAGGACTTTTTCTGTGGGCATTAATTCTTGAGCACTCATAACGATTTAATTATAATGAGCGCGGATATGATGAGCAAGCCTTGCGCAGTTCGTTGGACATATATCCGGTATCGTTAAAAACCTGCAGCCAGAGTGCGCCCTCATCGATTGTAATAATACTGATACTGCCGGTATCCATCCGAAAACGGTTTATATTTTGCAGAGGGACATCTAAAACCTTACAGATGACGGAGAGAATCACAAAGTAATGGCTTACCAAAACAACGGTAGATTCATTGTAGCGCGCAGTGAGGTCTTCTATAAAATTCCAAACCCGTTCCTGCACCTCAGCCAGCGACTCACCGCCGGGAATTTTTACTGTTTCGTCTTCGTTAAAAAGATATTCGCTAAACCTTTTTCCAAGATCGGCGGATAAAACACCTTCGAGTTTTCCGGCTTCTATCTCACGAAGGTCCGGGACAACCTCAACACTAGTGTTATGTAAAATCGCAATTTCCTCTGCGGTAACCGCAGCACGCTGCAGAGGGCTGGAAAAAACGGCTTTAATTTTCTCTTGGGATAACATCTTGCCCAAGCCTTTGGCCTGCTGCTCTCCGATATTATTTAAGGGAACATCGCTGGAACCCCCTTGAACCCTTTTGACGCGGTTCCAATCCGTCTCTCCGTGCCTTACAAGCATAATTTTTAACATTCCATACTACTCCTTAACCTGTCGCTCTTCTCTATCTAAAATAAAACCCTTCGCATAGGATATACGTCTATGATACACGGGATGGTCGTTTAACAAAAATTCCACCCACAAAGGCGGAAGCGTTTCTCCGGGGTTTTGTTCGTTTAATTTGGTTATCATCGCAATAAATGCCTCGGGATTTCGGGTCAGCCTAAGCGCAAAATCATCTGCCGCAATTTCAAAGCTGCGCATTAGCGCATTCGAAAGCGGGGTAAAAATGATATTAACCGTAACAAAAACCAAAACAAAAAGCGGTAATATCGCCACATCTTCGATTCCGTCAAACCCCAAAGGGGTTGTCAATGCCTTGACAATAACAGCCGTTAACCAAAGGCAAGCAAAGATAACGACAGTCTGGAATAAAAACATTCCGGCAGTGTCGCGGTTTTTGATGTGTCCAAGCTCATGCGCAATAACCGCCTCAATTTCATCATCCGAATATTGTGTTAATAAGGTATCGCTAAGTAGAATACGCTTTCCTTTGCCGATACCGACCAAGGCGGCGTTGGCGGTAGTCTCTTTGTCGCTCAGCCCAACCCGGTAAACCCCTTTAATTGATACGCCCGCATTGGCGCTCAGCGTCAAAAAACGTTTTTTTAAATTTTTATCACTAATCGGCTCGGATTTAAAAAAGAGCGGGGTTAATACGCCCGGTAAAAGCAAATTAAGAATAATGCTAACAATCATCAAAAAGGCCCAGATTAAAAGCCACCATATTTCGGGATATAAAACAATCGCCAAATAGACAATCGCAACAAGCCCCACGGCTAAAACCGAGATTAAGATTATATTGCGGATATAAGATGACAGCCAGGCTCCGAAACCTTGCACGGATAAACCGTATCTCCGTGCCAATATAAAGTCTTTGTAAAAATCGAACGGAATTGATAAAAGCCAGAAAATACCGATAAGAATCAGCCCATTCACCAAAAGCGACGGCATCGGCGGTAATTGATAATAAAGAGGTAAACCCGTTAAAACGGAATTTACGATAAGACCCGCTAAAACAGCGGCAAACAATAAGCCCTTGAAAAAGGTGAGCAGGCGACCGGTACGGGCGAGGCGATTGGCCTGCACCTGTTTACCTGGCGGTATGACAACCCTTGACAGTTTTTCGGAGCTATCTCGGCTATCCAATTGTCAACTCGTTTTTAGTATTAATTTGGTTCGATGAATCGATAGGGGCAAATCAAAGCCCAAAGCCTTAACAACTTGCTCCGGCCTACCCGAACCGCGATTATCACAGGCTAATCTCATCGTAACCGTGGCAATTCCGTTATCGCAACCCTCAAGGGCAAGATCTTCAATCAGAACCCTAAGGTCATAAGATTTAACCCCCGTATCACGCTCATGTTGCCATGGGAACTGTTGCAAAGCAAGCATATTTGTCAATGCTTGTCTAAGGCGTTCAACTTCGTGTTTTACGTTGATTAAAACCGTATATTCGGCGGCAACCACTTGTGCTTGCAGTGACGGCAGTTTAATATCTACCTGAAAGGTATTTAATATCTCAAACCCAACTGGCATTTGCCTGTTTACCGCGGCGGTAAAATTATGCGGGGAAACGGTTTCCGAGATATAAACATCCATTAACTCGGCGTCGCCGGTAACCCCGGTTGCAAGCGGCGCCGCCAGTGCAATCCGCGGATGAGGATTAAATCCTTCGGAATAGGCGACAGGAATACCGGCACGCCTAAAGGCGCGTACCCACACCCTGATAATATCAAGGTGAGAGATATATTTAACCTCCGGCCCTCTCCTAAACCTTACCCTGAGTCGGCTCATCTTCTTGCTGCTTTTCTTTGGTTACCGTTATCTCTTCGATTTTATGACCCTTCATACGGGTAACCACTATTTTAAGATTTTCGTATTTAATTTGTCTGCCTTGCTTCGGGATACGGCCTAAAAGCTGTAATATAAACCCGGCAACGGTTTCATATTCACCCTCGGGCAGGAATAAACCCAATTTTTCGTTAGCTTCTTCAATGCGCATGGTCCCGTCAATTTGGAACGTGTTTTCATCAATCGATTCAAAATCTTTTTCCGCTGCGGTTAGTTCATCTCCCACCGGACCGACAATTTCTTCCATCAAACGGCTGAGCGATACGATTCCGGCGGTTCCACCGTACTCATCGACAATAATACTCATCCTGTAGTTTCTGTCACGCATCTCAACAAAAAGCTCGTCAATCGGTTTTGACTCGGGAACAAAATAGGCGGGGCGAATTAAATCGTCAATTAAGCTTTCAGGTGTAACAGTGCCTTTTGCCTGTGCCATCAGGACATCTTTAATGGAAAGAATGCCGACAATGTTATCCAAATTATCGACATAAACAGGAAAACGCGACATTGAGTTTTCGGCGTAAATAGCCAAAAATTCGGCAATCGTTTTACCTTTTTCGACACCGACCACTTCCAACCTGGGGACTAAAACATCGCTTACCGGATTATCACCGAATTCAAAAACAGCATGTAAAAGATTGGCTTCGTTTCCTTCTACCGTTCCTTCTTTATGTCCAACGGTAATCATCGTTTTAATCTCATCGGCGCTAATAAGTGTTGAAGGCACGGCTTTACCGCCAACAAGGCGTGATAAACCGGCAGCCAGCGAACTAAGCACAAAAACTACCGGATAAAAGAGCCAGCTTAACCATTCAACCGGGCGCGCAAACAATCTGGAAATCCTTTCCGGATATTGCTTGGCAAAGGTTTTCGGCGTCGTTTCCCCGAAAATCAGCAGTAAGATTGTCATCGATATAGTGGCAATAATAACGCCTTTATCCTGCCCCCAAGCATTGATTGCCAATGTGGTGGCAATTGCGGTGGCCAGGATATTAACCAGGTTATTCCCCAGCAGAATTGTGGATAAAAATCTTTCCGGCTTTTCCAATAATTTGGCTATTCTTTTGGCGCCGCTGACATTGGTTTCAACCATGTGTTGAAGCCGAAATCTTTCCAGTGATGTAAAGGCGGTTTCTGAACTTGAGAAAAAAGCGGATAAAATAAAACAAATCACAAGAAGCACTAAATACCATGCTTCAACTGTCATTTCTCCCTCACCTTATTTAACTCTCGTGCTTAACAAGCACACAATAATATATTCTGTTTCCAACGCTACTCTTTCAACGTATAACATCTCAATGATATCACCGTCAACAGGTAGTGTCAAAAATAGATGTTCTTAAATTATGCGGCCTTTATGATATAATGGCCTGTTATGAAAATATTGGGGATTGAATCGTCTTGCGATGAAACAGCGGCGGCCGTTGTTGCAAACGGAACCGACGTGCTTTCAAACGAAATTGCCTCACAGGTGGAAATTCATGCCCGCTACGGAGGGGTTGTTCCCGAAGTGGCTTCCAGGCAGCACATCCTTGCGGTTATTCCGGTTATCGATAAAGCACTAAAAGATGCTGCCGTAAGCTGGGAGGATTTAGACGGGATTGCCGTCACCGTCGGACCCGGGCTGGCAGGCTCGCTTTTGGTCGGTGCCAGTGTTGCCAAGGCCTTGTCAGCTGTCAAGGGGATACCGCTAATCGGCGTTAATCACCTTGAAGCTCATTTATATGCCAACTGGCTGGGAGAAAACAAGCCCGAATTCCCGCTGCTCTGTTTAATTGTGTCCGGCGGCCATAGTGATCTTATCCTTATGCGAGGGCATGGGGATTATACGGTATTAGGCAGAACGCGCGACGACGCCGCGGGCGAAGCCTTTGACAAAACCGCCCGAATACTTGGGTTGGGATACCCCGGAGGACCGGCGATTGACAAGGCTGCCGAAGGCGGAGATGCCAATATTGACCTGCCGCATTCCTGGATTAAAGGCACCAACGATTTCAGCTTCAGCGGCGTTAAAACATATTTACATAAACTTAATGAAGACGGAAAAGTCGATAAAGATAACATCGCCGATTTGGCCGCCAGTTTTCAAAAAGCCGTAGTGGACGTTTTGGTAGGGAAAACAATCGAAGCCGCTTTGCAAAACGACGCCAAACAGATACTGCTTTCCGGAGGAGTCGCTTCCAATCGAATGTTACGCCGTCGGATGAAAGAAGAATCACACATTCCGGTATTAATCCCTCAGCCGGTCTTTTGCACCGATAACGCCGCAATGGTCGCATCCTGCGGTTATTTTCGCCTTAAAGGCGGCAAAACCAGCGCTTTAGATGTTGATGTAATCCCCGGACTCAAGTTAATCTGAAACAAAAAGCCGTAATTTTGATTTGCCTCACACGCTTTCTTACGTTTAATTTCCTGCCAATTAAGGGTTGCAGAAAATTTTTATTTGTTTTATTATATGTAAGTTAGCAGTCTCTCTTTGGGATTGCTAATAGTTTTGAAAATTCAAAAGAAGGAGGAATACAAATGGCAATTGCATTGCAACCGTTAGCCGACCGAGTAGTCGTCAAACCGATTGAAAGAGAGGAGATGACCAAAGGGGGAATCGTCTTACCCGATACCGCCAAAGAAAGACCGATGGAAGGCGAAGTAATCGCTGCCGGACCCGGAAGAATGACCGATGACGGCCAGAGGATAGCCATGGATGTTAAGGTTGGTGATATCGTTGTTTACGCCAAATACGGCGGAACCGAACTGAAAATAGACGGGCAAGATTACATGATCTTGAACGAAAGCCAAATCTTAGCAAAAAAAGCTTAACCGGACGTTTACGGAATTAAGATAAGAAATATTTATTAAGTTAACATAGGAGATAAATAAAAAAATATGGCAAAGCAAATTATATTCGGAGAAGAGGCCAGGCACGCCTTAAAGAAAGGCATTGATTCGCTGGCCAACACAGTAAAGGTAACCCTTGGCCCCAAGGGCAGGCCGGTAGCCATCGAGAAAAAATGGGGAGCCCCTCTGGTCATAGATGACGGTGTCAATATTGCCAAAGAAATTGAACTTCCTGATCCTTTCGAAAATATGGGTGTACAAATGGTCAAAGAAGCTGCCAGCAAAACCAATGACGCTTGCGGCGACGGCACCACCACATCCACCATACTTGCAGCCGCAATTATTAACGAAGGCTTCAAAAATATCGCCGCCGGTGCCGAACCCTTGGCGATTAAAAGAGGCATCGAAAAAGCAACCGCAGCCGTTTTGGAAAACCTTACCAAAAATTCAACACCCGTTAAGGGCAAAGAACAAATTGTTCAGGTTGCAACAATTACCGCTAAAGATACCGAAATCGGTAATTTGATTGCCGATGTAATGGAAAAAGTCGGTAAAGACGGCGTAATCACTATCGAAGAATCCAAAGGCACCGCCTTTGAAACCGAAATCGTTGAAGGTATGCAGTTCGACAGAGGCTACCTCAGCGCTTACTTCGTAACCGATACCGCCAGAATGGAAGCCGTTCTGGAAGACCCGCATATTTTAATCACCGATAAAAAGATTACGGCGATTGCCGAAATCCTGCCCTCGTTGGAAAAGATTTTACAGGTTACCAAAAACCTGCTTATTATTGCCGAAGATATCGAAGGCGAGGCTTTAGCTACCTTGGTTTTGAACAAGCTGCGCGGTACATTAAACGTACTTGCCGTTAAAGCCCCCGGATTCGGCGACAGACGCAAGGCGATGTTACAGGATATCGCAACCCTTACCGGCGGCACACTGATTACCGAAGATATCGGCCGCAAATTAGATTCGGTTGAACCCGAAGACCTCGGCAGGGCGCGCCGTGTAACCTGTGACAAAGACCACACCACCATCGTTGAAGGTAAAGGCGAAGCCAAAGACATTCAGGATCGCATCAAACAGATTAAGGTTCAGATTGATGAAACCGATTCCGAATTTGATCGTGAAAAACTGCAGGAAAGAATGGCCAGATTGGCCGGCGGCGTTGCCGTTCTGAAAGTCGGTGCCGCAACCGAAACCGAAATGAAAGAAAAGAAACATCGTGTCGAAGACGCTCTGGCAGCTACCAAAGCAGCGGTTGAAGAGGGTATTCTCCCCGGCGGCGGCGTCAGCCTCTTGAATTCACTGGAAGCCTTAGAAAAAATGAACGTTGAAGGCGATGAAGCAACCGGTGTTAAAATCCTTAAGAAGGCCGTTGAAGAGCCGATTCGTTTAATTGCCAATAACGCCGGAAAAGACGGCGCCGTTATTGCCGATCAGGTTAAAAACAGCCCGGTCGGTGTCGGATACAACGCCGAAGCCGATAAATTCGGCAACATGGTTGAAATGGGTATTATTGACCCGACCAAAGTTGTCCGCTCGGCGATTACCAATGCTACCAGCATTGCCAACATGGTTCTGATAACCGAATCGCTGATTGCCGACATACCCGAAAAAGAAAAGCCCCAGATGGGCGGCGGTATGGACGGAATGGGCGGTATGGGCGGTATGTACTAGTTCCCGCATAAAAAACCGCACAAGGTATAGACAAACTAACAGGCGCGACGTTTCGATGTCGCGCCTGTTTTTATTCTTAGAAGATATGTTTGACTGCAAAATCTATCGCTTACCCATTGACAATACTGTCCGGGGCAAGCGTGTTAAAGCTGCAGTAATTTTTCCAAAGGTTCCTCTCGGCTGATAGGGCCCACAACCGCTAATTTCAGAAGGTCGGCGGCCATTAACTCGTTAGCAATTTGCCAAACATCTTCCGTGGTAACCGCATCTATTTGAGCCACCACATCGCTAACGCCAAGGATATTGTTACTTAAGATTTCCTGAGTCCCCAGCCAGCTTGCCATATTACGATTATCTTCCAGCCGCAAAAGAAGCCTGCCTTTGGCCATTTCCTTAGCCTTGGTAAGCTCCTCTTGTGAAACCTTGTTTTTCTTGAAATCGGCCATTTGATCCGTAATAACCTCAATAGCAAGCGGTAACTTTTGCGGCTCAACCCCGGCATAGACAACCAAAGACCCCGTATCGGATAAATGCTCGGCGTAACTGGCAATGGTATATGCCAATCCGCGCTTGTCGCGAACCTCGTTAAAAAGACGGCTGCTCATACCGCCGCCGAGAATAATATTTAAAATATCCAAATGGTAGCGTTTGCGGTCAAATCTGGATAAGCCGGGCAATGCCAGGCACAGGTGTGCCTGTTCTATTTTCCTTTTCTCAATCTTTACCGCCTCACAGTCCTTAAACTTATAGCTTTTAAACTTGTGAGAATGGTCTTTTTTATTCCATCCGCCCAGGCATCCCTTAACCGCCTCAACCGCCTCATCGTGCCCGATGTTACCGGCAATCGATACAACCGAGTTGGACGGCAGGTAACTTAAGCGCATATATTCCAAAATGTCTTCGCGCGATATTGCCGCTACCGTTTTCTTGGTTCCGGCGACATCACGTGCCAGAGGGCTTCCGTACCACAGGGATTTGTCAATCAGCCGGTTAACCTTTTGGTCGGGGGCATCATTGGTCATTTTGATTTCTTCAAAAATAATTTGGCGTTCTTTTTCAATATCCGCCGGGTCAAGTTTCGCATTAAGCAGCATATCGGAAAGAACATCTAAGGCAACATCAAAGTGAGCGAAAGGAACTTTGTTCCAATATACGGTCATCTCTTTATCCGTTCCGCCGTTCAAAACACCGCCCACGCCTTCAATCGCCTCTGAAATCATTCTTGTTTCGGGGCGTTTGGCGGTTCCTCTAAAAAGCATATGTTCAATAAAATGCGAAATTCCGCCAACCTTTTCTTTTTCATAACGTGAACCCACACCGGTAAAAATACAAACGGAAACCGAATGAGACTGCGGCATATTTTCCGTAATTATTCTTAATCCGTTATCCAATACTGTTTTTTGATACAAAATGCCGCCTCCTTTTTTATTTGAGGCCATTTTATCACCGATTGGCTCAAAAGTACCAATTAAAAAGATAAAAAGACAAGAGTGCAATGGGCGGGTTAAATCCGACGCGATAATTAAATTTCGGATTAAAATCTATTGACAACGGAAGGCAACAGGACTAATATCGATAAGGACAAATTGTTAAAAATAGGCTGCGGTGCCAACGGGATTTGTCCGGATAAAATTGCAAAAATAATACTTAAAAAGGGGTGAGCGGAATGCCAACTGGTAAAAGAAAGGGCGTAGCCATGATGATTGGTGCAATGGCAATTCTTGCAATTGCGCTACTGGTCTTTACAACACTCAACACTTGGGGCGAATGGATTGCAAGTTACCTCAACAACATATCCATGGATGGCTTGCCGCCGGAAACCCAAGCGGCAGCCGGTGCAATGTTTGGGGCTTTAAAACTCTCGCTTGGAGGAATGATGGCACAGGTTGGCGGGTACATGAAAGTTGTCGATAATTTTGTGGGAATTCTTTTAACTTTAGTTTCGATGGGATTATTTACCAACGGCTTTATCACCGTAAAGGAAAATTAATCCCGAATAAGTATCAAAAAAAGGAGCTGTCTCAAAGTTCTCGATTGGTTATTTTTGTCTTTGACAAAAATACCGCTCCCGTAGTATCATATTGCTGCTAGATGGGGCCTTAGGAGTGTAGCTCAGTCCGGTAGAGCAACGGTCTCCAAAACCGTCGGTCAGGGGTTCGAATCCTCTCACTCCTGCCATGCCGAGATGGTGGAATGGCAGACACGCTAGCTTGAGGGGCTAGTGAGCGCAAGCTTGTGAGAGTTCAAATCTCTCTCTCGGCACCAAATGGAAATGCGGAAGTAGTTCAGCGGTAGAATGCCTCCTTGCCAAGGAGGAGGTCGCGAGTTCGAATCTCGTCTTCCGCTCCATCTAAACGGCGACGTAGCCAAGTGGTAAGGCAGGGGTCTGCAAAACCCCCATTCAGCGGTTCAAATCCGCTCGTCGCCTCCACTGGCTTACCCTAAAGTTTTGCTCTTACTTTTCTCTTGTAGATTTTTTGATTGCCTTGCTGCCTTTAAAGCCCTTCCGCCCAAACTCAATGTCCGTTTCTTTTACATAACACTTTCAAATAGTTTGATAGTTTATGACGTTACCCTTGCAACTCTGAGCGCCCTCTTTTTGTTATTCCGCGCCCCCCTCTGTCGTTCTGAGCGTAAGCGAAGAATCTAGGGGCTAGCGGATAGTGCAGCGTTCGGTTACGGGTTTTACGTTAGAGCGATTCCTCTTTCATGATTCTGAGGCAACCTCATAGTCCAAATTCCCCGTCCTCCTAGATCCTTCATTTCATTCAGGATGACAAACCACTCGTTCGCCCTGAGCCTGTCGAAGGGTCCAACGAACGGGTGGTCTAAGGGTTACTATTCGTCTGCCGTTATGGTTCGACAAGCTCACCACGAACGGCTGGGGGGCCCTCCTTTTGTCATTCTGAGCGTAAGCGGAGAATCTAGGAGTTGGCGGATAGCGCACCGTTCGGTAACGGATTTTATGGTAGGACGATGCCTCTTTCCTATTGCCAAAGATACCTAATAGCCTGTATCTCTCATCCTCTTAGATCCTTCATTTCATTCAGGATGACAAAAATAGTAACGTCTTTGCGAGGAGCGAGCCGTTAAGCGAGCGACGCGGCAATCTCTAAGGAATTTAATTTATATTAGATTGCTTCGCTGCGCTCGCAAAGACAAAAAGAGAGTGCTCTGAAAGACAAGAGAGAACAAGAAATCTATTTGATGAACAACACCTGGCAAAATCAATATTGACAGGAATATCCGAGGATTGCAGTAAACTTTTTTTACTTAGCGGAATCTTTTTTTAAGTTAAATCCGATTGTACTTAAAATCGGTGCGCTCAAAATAATAAATGCCCACAACAAATCTGTGTAATTGTTTAAACCCAAAGGTTCCGCCAGTGCAAAAGGCAGCACCCCGCCTACAACCGCCCCGATTAACCCGAACAACAACGAGCCTTCATAACGTAACTTCTTTTTAAAAAAAAGAATACCGATAAAAACACCGAGGGGATATCCGAAAGCAAGCCCCAGCACAGCACCTATCAGCCCGCCCCAACCGTCACCACCTTGCAGCAATAACGCCATCAGAAAGGCCGCAAGAATACCGAAAACGAACCCCGCAAAAGAGGTTCCGATAATCATCGTTACATATTTTGACGTTTTTTGCATGTCGTAAAAATTAAAAAGTTGAATCATAACCCGTAAGGTTGTAAAATATCTTGTTGGAAAGCCGAGGTGGCGGAATTGGCAGACGCAGCGGACTTAAAATCCGCCGGAGAAATCCTTGAGGGTTCGACCCCCTCCTTCGGCACCACCGACAAAGAACCTCAACTTCAAACTTTTAACCCTCGAATTTGCATTATACGTCCATTCATGACAGTTCCAAGAGACAACCGGATGCCTCTACTGGCTGTTATTAAAACATTTTAATTGATTAATTATTAACTGACAGAATTACGGTTTTTGAAGAATAGTCTAGACGTGTTGCATATTTTACACTGGATGTAAAATTCGTTCTTACGCTTATTTAATCTTAATAGGGCATTACACCCAGGGCAACGTTCTTTAATTGATTTTGTCTTATCACATTTATTGCATTTAAAGTAGTAACCATGTTTTCCGTACATAATACTCAAATCATCACTGTTACAATTAAAGCAATAAATCCCAGTTCTTGCTTTTGAAATTGGTAAGGAACGCTTTGCTTCAATATTCTTCGTGGGAATGCTGCCTTTTGCTGTATGTCGAGAACATAGAAATCTGGCAAGTTCGTTTTTTGTGTCGAAATCAAGTTTAACCGGAAAGGGTTTTGAACTAATTATTAAAACTGAGTCAAGTTTTTTATATTCTTTAATAATATTATTTATCTCACTGGGGATTAAATCAGCTTTAAAAACATTATCATTTTTTATATCACTAGGTCTATCAATTACACCGGTATCCGATATTGCCACAAGTATATCAATGGGAATTTTTTCATAAGTATTACGCCCAAAAAGTATATTAGTAAGCTCTTTCGTTGGTTTTAATCCACTTTCTATTAAATAGTTCCGTAAAAATGATGCTTGCCTTTTCGCTTGCTCAACTGGAGAGGCTAATCCAATGTTAAAATCAGTACGTTGCCATTCTCCAAATTCATTGATTTTTATCTCACCTAAAACACTTTTGCTTTCAACTATTATCATTCCGTAATCGTGAATTACCAGATGGTCAATTTGCGCGACGTCATTGTCCATTTCTAATCTAATACCGTTTATAATCAGCACATCTTTAGAATACTTAAATTCTCTGCTTAAATAGAAGGCCATTGTTTTTTCTGCATTATGCCCTGCTTTTGTAAATTTATCCGAAGAATTAATTGAGTCAACGTCTTTAATAATCAATCCGTCCCTCCAGAGGCTAACAACCAGCCGTCAATTATCATGTTATTACTTGTCGAAGCAGTTTACGTAATGATATTAATACAGGCTTGTTTATTATGCAAACTTTTGTAAAAACATATCCAATAAGTATGCCTTTAATAAGATTGCAGATGGGGTCGGATAATAAATTGAGAAGACCTTAACCAAATGTTGTCAGGGGTTGACAGTGGTTATTTTGCTTTCTTTTCGGAAACAAAGGGTTTTTTCCACCACGGAATTTTAGGAGTGGTCAACAGTTTTAATTGCTCTATCTGGCTTTCCAGATTACGAATACGTTCCGTTGCGATACCGAGCTGAGCGGCCATGCTGACGTTCTTTTCCTGAAGCTCTCGTAAAAGACTTATACTTTGCACCAGTGCCTCGCCGGGGTCATAGTTTGCCATCTGGGAAAGAACTTTTTCCGATTCATCGGATTCGGGGGTTTCTTCGGCAGGGCTTAAATCCGAAGGTAATTCCAAAATACGATACTCCTGACCGAACTGTCCTGTAATCAGCTCGGCCTGAATCCTTCCGGACTTAATGTAACGCCTGATGGTTCTGGTGGATACCCCCAGCGCCTCGGCAGCTTCGTTAATGTTCATATTTTCAAATACACCCATTGACAAGTCTATAGTTATTTTTCTTTTTTGTCAATGGGGTAAAGCACCATTATAAACACCGAGGCCGGACAAATCTCTATGATCAGTCCGGCCTCTAGGTTTTTCTTGTTTCCGTGAAACTACTGTGCTTTACCAATTTTGAACATCTTGGTGGCACAAACAGGACATACGCCCTGGGTTGCCGGGCGGCCGTTTTTCATGGTTATCGCTTTGGCATCTTTCATTTCTCTTTTCTCGCGACACTTCATACAATAGCCTTGCATTGGTTCCCTCCCTTTTTAGCAGTTTGTAGCTAGAATAAACTATCGCAAGGCTATTGTCAAGTATTTTGAGCGTAAAATCGGAGAAATTTATTTTTTACGATAGAGCCAAACGTAAAATAAGGGTGATTTCATGCATTAAAAACTTAAAAACCGGCTGGGGTTAATCTTTAACAACAGGGGCGAGCGGAAGCAGGAGTGTCTTACCCGGTTTTCTTTTGAGGTAAGATTTGGTGTAATTAACGGGGAAAGAGTAAACCACCTGCGCTTTGGGGTACTCCAAACAAAAGAGGAAGATGCCAACCGTTTGCGATTTGGTGCCGAAGGGACCGATTACCATATTAAAAGAATCCTTTATTTCGCGATAGATATCTTCAAGGACGGTTCTTGTTGAATGCGGATCGTCCGCGGGAACATCTCTTAATTCCACTCCCGGCTGGGAAAGCAGAAAAGCGTTATTGTTTTTAGCATACTCCAAGTATTCTTCGTTGTTATTTCGCGGAGGGTTTGTAATCAGGGCAATTGTGCGTACGGGATTAAAGTGTTTCCAGACCGTAAGCGAACGCTCCGGTTCAAAACCGAGGAACAATACCAAAACGGTTTGTTTTTCAAAAGAAATCGAACCGAAGAAATTTTGAACGGTGGAAATTTGCTCCACACCCCTGGTCAGCCTTGTCGGGGCATAGCTTTGTGTGGTATGGACAATACGCGGAATACCCAAGTTTTGTCCTTCGACCAAAAAATGCAGTAGCTCCAAAAGGTAAATTTTGGTAAAACCGCTTATGTCGAGGGTGATATGGGAGTCGTCAACGTCTTTCGGGCGACAGCGATTCCATATATTTTTAAGCTGTCCGATACCCTCTGCCGGGCTGTCGCGCTGGCAACGGATAACGAAAACACCTTCGGAGGTTCTTTTGCTGAGATGCCCTTGTAATTTCAGCATATTGGTTTCAACAACTTGCTGATAAAAAGGTTCTTCAATGGCAAAGATAATACTGAAACGCACACGATAGCTGGGGCCGGCTTTGGCGGCCGCTTGCAAGCATCTGTCTTCAAAGCTGGAACAACAGATAAACAGGTCGTCGGGACCGTATTCGTTAAGCCTGGTTAAATTCTCTATTTCAATTGGTTCTTCGTGTACCTTCATCGCTGTAAACCTCTATAACACTACCCCAAACACTTAAACGGATCTAATTGATAAAAGACACAGAGCTTTCACACAACTATAACTGCCCTAAGAAATATTGTCAATTATTTACAAAACCAATATTTTTGGAATTTAAGCGCTAACCAAACCGGTTTTGCCTCGTTATATTAGAGTGAGTTGTAAAAAACACATCAAAATAAACTAATTTATATTGAAGGAGAACAAATGAAAAAATTGGTACTGTTACTGCTTGGATTGGTCTTGTGTATCGGTACAGTAGGCTGCGACAACGGAAACAACAACCGGGGCAACCTGGAAGGAAATTTGGAAGACATACTGGCTAATATTTACGAAAACGCCAAAGTGGATGAATCGTTTAAAGAATTTGTTGAAAACGGATTGTACACAACTGAAATCACCTCCGAAAACGTCG
Organism: Dehalococcoidales bacterium; assembly: GCA_041656115.1. NCBI lineage: Bacteria > Bacillati > Chloroflexota > Dehalococcoidia > Dehalococcoidales > Dehalococcoidales bacterium. The sequence goes on from JBBAED010000004.1 coordinate 20,793, forward strand.
GCTACTTTTTAGGAAAAGAAGGGTTGGAATTTGAATCGGGGATTGCCTCCGAACCGATGATTTCTATTTCTGCTTATTCATTATGCTTGGTGCGTGTCAAAGACGGCACCGATATCGCAAAAATGAAACAAGAGATTAAAGAAAACGCCGATCCGCGCAAATGGATTTGTGTCGGAGTTGACCCGCAAAATGTGATTGTCGATAATGTTGGGGATGTAATTATCCTTTTAATGAGTAATTATGAGTTAGAGGCGCTGCATAATTCGTTTTTATCACTGGGGAAATAGCTTCTAAAATTAAATAGGGATTATGCATGCTGTTTTCGAGTATTAGCTTCTTATATTATTTCTTGCCGGCAGTATTAGGGATTTATTTCATTACCCCTGCCAAATATAAAAACCTTGTTTTACTGCTGGCAAGTTTGTTTTTTTATTTCTACGGGGAGCCAATCTATTCACTATTGATGGTGTTTTCGATTGCCTCCGCATACCTGCATGGCTTGTGGATGGACAAGGCTCCAACCCAAAGACATAAGAAAATAGCTTTTATTTCATCGGTATCGTTTAGTGTCGGCGCACTGCTCTTTTTTAAATACCATCTCTTTTTTGTTAATAACTTCAACTCGCTGTTCGGAACATCAATTGTTCCGTTAAAGCTGCTGCTGCCGATTGGAATCAGCTTTTATACATTTCAGATTTTATCTTATCTGATTGATTTGTATTTCGGGCGAATCAAAGTCCAAAAGAACCCCATCAATTTGGCAACCTATGTCGCAATGTTCCCGCAGCTGATTGCCGGCCCCATTGTGCGTTACAGCACCATTGAAGCAGGGCTTGCTCACCGCACCCACTCAATCCCGGATATCGCCTACGGAATCAACCGTTTTGTAATCGGGCTTGCCAAAAAAGTAATCCTTGCCAACACCTTGGGGGAAATCGGTGTTTTATTTAACGGTGCCGATGAGAAAAGCGTGCTCTTTTTCTGGATGGCGGCAATCGCTTTTACATTGCAAATCTACTTTGATTTTTCGGGTTACAGCGATATGGCGATTGGTCTTGGGCGTGTTTTCGGGTTCAAGTTTTTGGAAAACTTTAATTACCCCTATATTTCCAAAAGCGTCACCGAATTCTGGCGCAGGTGGCATATCTCACTGGGTTCATGGTTTAGGGATTATATTTATATTCCGATGGGCGGTAACCGCGTAAGCCTCTTAAAATGGGGGCGCAATATTTTTGTGGTATGGTTTTTAACCGGTTTTTGGCACGGGGCGGAATGGAATTTTGTCGTTTGGGGGCTCTATTTTGCGGTGTTCCTTGTGCTGGAAAAATTCTTTTTAAACAAATTGCTCGGGAAATTACCGGGCGCCATCGCGCATTTCTATTTGTTACCGGTAGTAATTATCGGCTTTGTTATTTTTAATGCCGACGGAATGGGCGAGGCACTGATTAACCTTAAAGGGATGTTCGGGCTGCTTAATGTTCCCTTCGCCAATACCGAAACAATCTATTACCTTAAAAGTTATGGGTTTGTGTTTATATTGGCGGCTATTGCCGCAACCCCTTTATTTAAAAAGATAGCGGAGAAACTAAAGAGCTATACCTTCGGGGAAAAAACATTAAGCTTCTCCAAACCGGTGATAATGGTTGTGCTGCTTTTAATGTGTACCGGATTTCTGATTGACGGGTCGTTTAACCCCTTCATATACTTCCGGTTTTAATTGTAAATAGGAATCAAAAATGAATAAAAACATTTTAAATATTATTATGATTGGTTGTTTCGTTTTAATTACGTTCGGATTTATGTTTGTTAACGTTTTTAAGCCGAACGCAGATTTTTCCTTTGCGGAGCGGCGTAAATTATTGTCCGCTCCCCAATTTTCCGGTACCACGCTTTTAAACGGCAAATACTTTGACGACTACGAAAAATATTTCTTGGATCAATTTATTTTCCGCGATAATTTCAGGGGATTTACCGCTTTTACCAAATTGTTTTTGTTAAACCAGCAGGATTACAACGATATCTATGCGGTAGACGGAAACATTTGTAAAATAGAGTATCCGCTAAGCGAAAAGGCAATCTTAAACGCGGCACAAAAGCTAAATCAGGTCTATGACCTTTACCTGCAAGGGTTAAATGTAAACTACGCGGTGATACCGGATAAAAATTATTTTATGGGGCCAAGCTACGGAGCACCAACCATGGATTACGGGAAATTATTGGATATATTACAAAGCGATATCCGTAACATACAATACATCGATTTATTTAGCGGATTATCGATTAACGATTATTACAAAACGGATATCCATTGGAGCCAGGATAAGATTATCGGAGTTGCCGACATTTTAATGGCGGGAATAGGAAACAGCATCCTGCCTTCGGATTTTGGTTACACCATTAAGGAACTGGCGCCTTTTTACGGCTCTTTGCACGGTCAAGCCGCCCTAAATCTGCCCGCCGAAACGCTTTTCTATCTTACAAACGCGATGCTGGAGGAAGCGGTTGTTTTTGATTACGAAACAATGAAAAAGAGCTCAATCTACGTAACGGATTTATTCGAGGGGATTGATCCGTACGATGTGTTCCTTTCGGGGGCAAAGGCATTGTTAACAATCGAAAATCCGAACGCGACTACTGACAAGGAGCTGATTTTGTTCCGCGACTCGTTCGGCAGCAGTATCGCTCCGTTGCTTGCTTGCGGTTATTCCAAAATTACACTGGTTGATTTGCGCTACATAACTACCGATTTACTGGGAAATTATATCGATTTTTCCGCGGCTGACGATGTTTTATTTTTATACAGCACTCAAATTTTAAATAACAGTTTTATGTTAAGATAAAAATAAGAGTTAGCGAATTCGGGTTTATTTTTTGCAAACAAACGGGAATTGCGATTGCACATCTGGCAAGAAAACGGAAAAAGCATTATAATAGCCCGTAACGATAACCGAGATTAAAGGAGCGGGACATGTTCGAACTAACCCCACCTCTGATTATAATTGCCGGAATAATATGTGTCCTGTTAGGGGTAGTCGCAATGGTCTGGCCCAAAAAAGGCGTTTACGTCTTGGCATCTTGGCTGATTATTGTGGGGGTTTTGGCAATAATTTATTCACTGGAGTAGTGTTATGTATTATTTTGCTTATGCAACCAATTTGAATAAGCAGCAAATAGCGCTTATTTCCCCCCAAATCCGCCCCTTATACACCGCGACGTTACATAATTACCGTTTAGTTTTTACCGGCTGGACGCGCCAGTGGCGCGGCGGTACGGCTACAATCAAGCGTTCCGACAGAGATAAGGTTTTTGGCGCAATTTATGATGTCCCCGAAGAAGATTGGAGAAAACTCGACCGGGCCGAGAATTGCCCCGGTGAATACGAGCGAATCAGGGTTATTGTCAATAACGAAGACGGGGACGCAACGGAAGCCGTAACCTATATTAAAAAAGACTTGGTGCGGGCGGAGGAATCCAAACCGTCTCCGGAATACCTTGCGCTGATACAGCAGGGTTATAAAGACTGGCGGCTTGTCTAACCCAACCCAAGTTTCACGGGTAATAAGCTGAGTTTCCCGTTTAAAGAATTTGATTGGATTTAAACCGATTTTATACGATAAATTGACATAATATTAACACTTTTCTCGATTACCGATTGCTTTTAAGTGTGATTCCTGTTTTAATTGTTAGCGACGTAAATAATGTAAATAGTATAATAAAAAGGAGAAATGATATGAGTGATATAAAATTAAAAGCGTCAAAAAGAACCGTTTTTGGTAAACGAACAAGATATTTACGCAGGCAAGGAGTTACCCCCACACATGTTTTTGGGAACGGAATTAAATCCCTTGCCCTACAATGCGATAACGACGAACTCAAGAAATTGATTACACGTGTCGGGGTCACCCGCTTGATTGACCTTCAAATAGAAAAAGAAAGAAAACCGCGCCACGTTTTTATTCGTGAGATTCAACGCGATGTTCTGAGCGGAGAATTGTTGCACGTTGATTTTTACCAGGTGGATAAGACGGAAAAAATGACCGCCGAAATCCCCATTATCCTTAGCGGCGAATCACCGGCTCTTAAAACGAAAACGAATATTATTGAACAACTGATTAACAGTATCCAGGTTGAGGCTTTCCCCGCCGAAATGCCGCCGCATATAGAGATTGATATCAGCAATTTAGCTCAAGACGGAGACTCTGTTTATGTAAAGGATATCGTCTTTGAAGATGATGTTGCAACGACAGCCGACCCCGAACAGCTAATCGCCAAAATCACCAAGATTAAAGCCATAGCTGAAGAGGAAGTTGAAGTAACGGCAGCCGAAGACGCGGAAACCGTTAGCACACCGGACTCTGAAGCAACAGATGAAACGGAACCTGCTGCGGAATAATTAATTTTTAAAGGTAATTCTTTAAAACTATGCAAAATAACGGCAAAGGAACGGCTGTAGCCGTACAAGTAAATAATATTTATAAGACGTACGGCAAAAAAACAGTGGTTTCCGATGTTTCTTTTTCCGTTGAAAAAGGCGAGATTTTTGGTCTTATCGGCCCTAACGGCGCCGGTAAGACCACTTCTATCCGTATGATGATGGATATTATCAAACCGGATTCGGGCGAGGTTTACATTCTCGGTGAAAAGTTCCGCGAAGAAACCAAAAACAAAATCGGCTATCTCCCCGAAGAAAGGGGTTTGTATAAAAAACAAACCGTTACGGAAACCTTAAAATATATGGCGTCGCTTAAAGGCAATGCCGTATCCGATAAACGCATCGAAGAAATGCTAAACCGTGTCGGAATGCTCCCTCACAAAAACAAAAAAATCGAGGAAATGAGCCGCGGCATGGGGCAGCTTATTCAGTTTTTGGTAACCGTGATTCACAACCCGGCCTTGATAATTTTAGACGAACCGTTTTCGGGGTTGGATCCGGTTAACACCGAAATTCTGAAAGGGTTGATTTTAGAACTCAAAGAGGAAGGCAAATCAATCATTTTCAGTACGCATCAGATGAGCCAGGTTGAAGAACTTTGCGACCGCCTTTTTATGATTAACAAAGGGGCTGAGGTTCTTTACGGTAACTTAAATGAAATCAAGCGCAAATACCGCGCCAACTCTGTTTTTATTGCTTACGAAGGGGAAGCCGGTACCTTAAAAGGGGTCACCGAAAGCCGCCAAAAAGACGGCTACACCGAATTTTTCCTTGATTCAAAAACGCTACCGCAAGATTTGCTGCAACAACTGCTTGATAAAAAAGTAATGGTAACCCGCTTTGAAGTCGGGACGCCGAGCCTGCATGAAATCTTTATCCGCATAGCAGGAGCGAACGGAGACGGCAATGGGTAAAATAAAAACCATTTTCAAGCGCGAACTGTTAAACACCGTAAAAAGGAAATCGTTTATTTTGGTTACGGTTGCTTTCCCGCTGTTGGGGCTTTTGGTAATCGGCGGGATTGGCTTTTTCCAGAGCGCCGAAGAAGGCCCCGTTAATGATATCAGAATCGGTTATGTCGATGAGCCGGGGGATTTTAACGGTAATTTAACATACGGCAACGTAACGCTTGTTCCGCAGGAAGATTGGCAAAGCGCTTTTGATAATATGTCAAACGGTTTAATCAGCCAATTTTTTGTTATTCCCCGGGATTACATGGCTAACGGCAATATATTAAGATATACCTTTTCCAGAGAAGTCGATGTCCCTTACGAAGTTTACAACACTATTGAAATGTTTCTGCTTAATAACATTCTGGAAGGGAAAGTCGATAGCAGCATCGCCAACCGAGTGGCTTACCCCCTTTTCCTAAGTAACTTTACTCTTTCATCCGGTGGTGAGGTTTCCGACCAGCAAGGCGGATTTGCCTCGGTTATTATCCCTTATATTTTCAGCTTATTATTAGTTATGGCAATCTTTACTTCTTCCGGCTTTTTACTCCAAGGGCTGGGGGAGGAAAAAGAAAACAGGGTAATGGAAATCTTATTATCCTCGGTTTCGTCAACACAGCTTATTACCGGTAAAGTGCTCGGGTTGGGGTGTGCCGGGCTGATTCAGATTGGGGTCTGGCTTGTTTCCGCCAGAATCCTTGCCGATATGGCCTCGACTTCAATCGGCGGGATATTAAGCGGGCTCTCAATTCCAACCGATTATTTGATTGTCAGCCTTATTTATTTTGTGACGGGTTATCTTTTATTTGCCATCATTATGGCCGGTGCCGGTTCCATCGGCGCTACCGCCCGTGAAAGCCAACAATTTTCGACAATCTTTACCCTTATGGCAGTAGTCCCGTTTTTCTTTATGATTCAGATTCTGGAGTCACCGGCGGGCGCTTTAGCACAATTCCTCACCTTCTTCCCAATAACCGCCCCAATAACGGTTATAATGCGAATGGCGGTTATTGATATCCCGATCTGGGAACTGGGCGTAAGCATTGCAATTATGGTCGCTGCCATTTTTGGCTCAATTTTGCTGGCCGCCAAGATATTCCGCACATTCCTTTTGATGCACGGCAAAACACCGAAACTGGGTGAAATTATAAAGACGTTAAGACAGGCCTAACAAAACAGACGGGCGGACAATTCGAAAACAGGGATTGTGCTTCAACCCCCGTTCTGTTATTATCATCTCAATTATGATTATTGATTTTCATACGCATATATTCCCGCCGCAGATAATAAATAACCGCGATTATTACGGTCAAACCGACCACTGCTTCGGCACGCTCTACAGTAACCCGAAAGCAAAACTGATTACCGCCGAAGAGCTTATCGCAAGCATGGACGATTGCAAGGTGGATATCTCGGTGGTGCAAAATATAGGCTGGACAACCCATGAACTTTGTGTTGAAACCAATAATTATATTCTCGAATCAATCCAAAAATACCCCGACAGGCTAATCGGTTTTTGCAGTGTCCAGCCCTTGTCAATGGGGGAGGCAATCGAAGAAATCAACCGTTGTGCCGCCGGTGGTATGCGCGGGGTGGGGGAATTAAGACCGGATGTCCAAATGCTGGATATCGCCGACAAAGACTTTACACAACCCCTTGCGGATGCGCTGGTTAAAAACAATATGATTCTGCTTACCCACAGCTCCGAGCCGGTCGGGCACCAATACGCGGGGAAGGGAACCGTAACGCCGCATATGCTTTATTCTTTGATTTACAACCACCCCGAACTGACAATTGTCTGCGCCCATTGGGGAGGGGGGTTACCTTTTTATGCGCTGATGCCCGAGGTTGAAATTGCAATGGAAAACGTTTATTTTGATTCGGCCGCTTCACCTTTTCTTTACAAACCGGCAATCTATAAACAGGTTAGCGCAATTATCGGGGAGGATAAAATCCTTTTCGGGAGTGATTATCCCTTAATGCCCCAATCCCGTGTTATCAAAGAAATACTTTTAGAGGATTTACCGGATATTACAAAAATGAAAATACTCGGAGAAAACGCGCGTAATCTGCTAAGGATTAACTAATTTGGAAATAATACGTGCCTTTATTGCCATTGAACTCCCGCAAAGCCTAAAAGAAGAACTTGCTAAATTACAGGAGAAACTAAAAGCAAACACCTCGTGCGTCAAATGGGTTTCACCTGACAGCATTCACTTGACCCTAAAATTTCTTGGTGATATCGAAAAAACAAACGTAAACCTAATCGCAAGTGCGATGGACGAAGCCGCAAGAAAAATAAGCCCCTTTAGTTTATGCGTTGGGGAGCTGGGAGCATTCCCCAACAGCCGGAGGATACAGGTAGTCTGGGTGGGGCTGGAAGGAGCCTCGGACACCCTGGACAAACTCTACCTCAGCCTTGAATCCGAGGCAGAAAAAATCGGTTTCCCGCCTGAAAAAAAGGCCTTTAAACCGCATTTAACGCTGGGGCGCATTGGCATGCACGTATCTGAGAGTGAACGCCAAAAATTCGGTGAGCTTGTTCAAAAAAGCAGCGCTAACATCAGTTACACATTTGAGGCAGCCGATATCAGCCTAATGCAAAGCACGCTGACACCGCAGGGCGCAATTTATAACAGGCTACATAAAGCAAACTTTACGGGCGCTGATTACAATCGTTAGCCCATCGTTAACCTTGTAAAAAAATTATTAACTGATGTATACTCTTAGCAATAAATTGGCCGGGAGGTGGATTTCGTGGAACAATTCAACTATCCAAAATGTCAAAAATGCGCTAACGGAAATTTAGTACCCCTTTCTGATTTCGGCGGACAAGGTGCATCCATTACCTACAAAGCATGGGTCTGCACCAATCCCGATTGCGGTTACAATCTGAAAATCAGAAACGGGGATATTTATATTAACGAACCGATCTTCAGCGGTGCTAACAGCCGCTCACGACAAGGTTAATTATAAAACCAACCGCAAATCAAAATTTTCAAATGTTACCTATCTTAGGCAAATTCAAACGGATAGCGCTGGATTTGCTGTTCCCTTTGCGCTGTATTGAATGCGGTAAAGAAGGTAATCTGATATGCCAGGATTGCCGCGCCCAACTGCAATGGATATCGGCGCCGGTATGCTCCTTTTGCGGTGTTGACAAACCCATTGACAAACCTTGTACAAGCTGCCCGACATTCAAACCGGTTATCGACGGGGTTCGCGCCCCGCTGCGCTACGAAGGCATTATTCGTTCCGCCGTGCATCAATTAAAATACCGCAACCTTAGGGCCATTGCCATCCCTTTGGCATCCGTAATGGCGGATTACCTTGCAAAAAATCCTTTGCCCTATGACATTATTATGCCTGTACCCTTGCACTTCAAAAAACTGCGCGAACGCGGCTATAATCAATCCGAGTTACTGGCTAAGGAAATTGGAAAAATTACGAGTTTGCCGGTTAATACAAAATGTCTTATTCGCATTAGACAGACCCCTGCACAAGCCATGACAAAAGGGAGAGATGAAAGGTATGTTAACCTTACCGATGCCTTTTCTTGTCTTAATAACGACACAGTGGGGAAAAGAGTACTGTTGATTGATGATGTGGCAACGTCTTGTGCAACTTTGGATGCCTGCGCACAAGCGCTAAAGTCAGCAGGTGCCGTTTCCGTTTGGGGTTTTACACTGGCCAGAGATATCCGCAAATAATAATGCCTTAAAACCGGCACGGCCACCTCCTCAGAATAGCCCCGGAGGCTTTGTAATTCAAAATAAGCCAAGGGCTAATGTGATAAGTGGGGAAACAACACAACAGATATCGAATCGCCGTAAAACGCATTTAAGCCCGCATTCCAACTGAACCGTTCTGTTTAGGAAACGTTAATATTAAAAACAGCTTTATTATCCGCTTCACCGCCAATGGCCCGCTGATAATTCAAGGTGATTTTAAAAACACCTTCTTTTAAGGCCTTAAAGCGGAGATATTGCGTTCCGCCGGCACCGAGTACCATTCCGTCTGTTGGATCTTGTTCGTAGTTATCGGCAACCAGTTCGAATTCCGCATTTTGATAAACAGGCATCCACGAATAACCGGTGGTCGGGTTGGAATCAAGGGCAATCACAAATTCACCGTTTACTTTTACTTCTATCGTATCGCCGGTATTAGTGTACGTTTTGATATTTTCTCCGCCGCAGCCGACCGCTGCCGCTAAAAACGCCGCTATTAAAGTAACCATCACCAGTATCCTCTTCATTTCGTTTACCAACCTTTCCGGTAAGGCAATTTTTAAAAACTAAGGTTCGTTGAGGCTCCTTGCTTTAAGTTCCAAGAATCCCTCTTCGTAACGGCAAATTAAACCCTCACCGCTAAAACTATAATACTTATTCTCACCGATTACAATATGGTCTAAAACCTTCAACCCGACTGTTCCGGCCGCCATTACCAAATCGCGCGTCAAATCCTTGTCGCTCCGGCTGGGGGTGGGGTTACCGGAGGGGTGGTTATGAGCAAATATCATCGAAACAGCTTTGTGTTTGATGGCGCTTTCGATTACTTCGCGGATATGAACCACACTGCTGTCAACCGTGCCTTGGAACAAATCCTCGATTGCAATTATTTGATTCTGGCTGTTTAGATAGAACACCTTAAAGATTTCTTTTTTTAAGCCGCTCATTGAATGATAAAGATAATCAAAGACTTCTTGAGAGGAAGAAAGGGATTGTTTTTCGATTACACGATCTTTAAGGTATTGTTTGGCTACTTCATGAACAAAGGCAATTCCGAACGAATTATGCGGACCGATGCCGCTTATTTGTTGCAATTCCTCGGGGGAGGCTTCCAAAACGCCCCGCAGTGTTTTAAACTTTTTGATCGCTTCTTTGGCCTGTTGCTTGCAATCCTTTCTGGGGGAGCCCAAAGTAAGCAACAACTCGATAATTTCGTAGTCGGCAAACCCTGTAAGCCCGGACGTAATAAATCTCTCGCGTAATCTTTTTCGGTGCCCGTCTCGATTTATTTCATCTGCCATTCCGGTTCTCGGTATCGTTTATTATCACAATCAAAAAGATATCTCCGTTTTAAAAAGGATGCGTAATTCTAGCACAATTTTTACGGGATTTGCATGGGTGGAGAACAGATTGATGCAAAGATAATTATTAAAAATAAGATAAAGACGTTCGGGCTAATCAGATTGAGAAGATTTCCCGTATCCGTCCGCAGATTGCAATACCGATTTTGGAAAAAAGAGCGCAATAAAAGAGCGAATTAAAAATGAGATGATACCTTGAGGCAGGTAAGATTTGATATTGACAGGTCTATTTTTTATTTCAGGCCAAAAACAAAGGGGTTACACGCCTGGGCGTGGAATATACGTTTGGTGGAGACGGGGGAGAATCGAACTCCCCGTCCAATAAAGACTGTCCTGAATATACTACAGGTTTAGTTAGCAGATTAAGCTCACCTTACCGGCCTCTGCTAACCGAGTTCGGTAAGGCCAGCCGATGGATCTTTCGTTACTCGTATCGGCATTCGGTTAACGGCACCCCGACATCTCGACACCCAATCCCTACCCGCCGGGGTGAGGTAGAGTTGGATGCGCTAGCTGTTTTTAGCCAGCGAGAACCATTTCAGGTTCGCCATTTATGTTTTTGCCACCTTTTTAATGAGAGCTGCGACAATCTCAACCTGCAATCCAGTAACTAACCTTTACTGTCGAAACCTTGCGTCCCCATATTCAACTGTTAAATTATAATCTTTTCCGGTTTTTAATCGTCCGGTCCATTTCTCTTTCAGCATCACGCTGGATAATCGCCTGGCGTTTATCGTATTGCTTTTTACCCTTTGCCAGCGCAATTTGAACTTTGGCAACATGCCCTTTAATATACAGGCTTAACGGTACCAATGTCGAGCCCTTTTCGCTTGTTTTGGCAATCAGATTTCTGATTTCTTTACGGTGCAGAAGCAACTTGCGCGTGCGCGTCGGCTCGTGGCTCATGTAACTGCCGGATTCGTAGCGCGCAATATGGGCGTTAATAAGCCAAATCTCTCCGCGCTCGGGCTTAACAAAGGCCTGTCCGAGGTTAACCCTTCCCGAACGGATGGATTTTATCTCCGTTCCGGTCAGCACTATCCCGGCCTCAAATTTTTCTAAAATATTATAATCGTGGTAAGCCTTACGATTAGTGGCAATTGTTTTTATAGTCATCTTTAATTATATCATTTTACGCTGTATGTGTGAATGAGTGCAAACGTACGCGCCGCAAACTGCTAATACGATGGATAACCCTTAATTATGGTGTAATATCTTAGCCTAGCGATATTCCCGCCATTTTTGAACAAGTTCTAAGGCGGCAAGCTTGGGGTTATCCGCCCCGGTAACCGCCGTAACAACAAAAAAACCGCCGACCCCCGTTTGGGCGAGCGCCGGAATATCGGCCGATTTAACCCCGCCCCCCACCACCACCGGAATCAGGCTTATCCTTGCCAGTTTGGCAATTTCTTCCAAGCTCCTCGTAATTATCTTACCGTCCGCGCCGATACCGCAATCGGGCTTGGTTGTTGTTTCGCGTAACGGACCGGCACCGAAGTAATCAATATCGGAAACATCCGCCGTTTGGATATACTCAAATAACTGATGCGTTCTCGCCGATAAGCCGATAATTGAATCTTTCCCTAAATAGTAACGGCATACATCAACCGGAATATCAGCTTGCCCTACATGGATTCCGTCAACTTTGGCGCCCTGCTTTCTGGCAGCCAATACAACATCAAGGCGGTCATCCACCAGTAAAGTAATTTCATCTGCCCTTCCGGATTGTGCGATTACATCAGAGGCTTTGCAGGTTATCTCTATTAAATCACGTGCCGAAGCGGTTTTAGAACGAATCTGCACACAAGTAAACATCGCTTCAACGGCATCTTTAATAATCGGGATAATGGGGCGCCCTTTGGTATTTTCCGGCCCGATTACCAAATAGGCCGAAAGGTCGAATTTTTTACTGCCCTTCATTATCTTCCGCCAGAATAACGTTTATTTTATCCACTTTGGCATTGATGGTGTTTGAAAACCCCGGGCGTACATCGGCCTTCAAAACAACCTCCGTGCGAATGCCTTTTGAAGCAAGAACAAACGTCGCTTCTTTAACAACTTGCATCACCTCGTCCCACTCGCCTTCAATTTCGGTAAACATCGCGCTTGTACGATTCGGTAACCCGGATTTGCGGATTACCCTAATCACCTCGGCTACCTCAGGCGCAAGCTCGTCGCCGACCCCGAAAGGCGCAATCGCCACCGCAACCAATGTATTCATAATTAGACCTCCTCAATTTCAAACGGATTGGCGGCAATTTCCTCTGCGGTTGCCTTATGTAATTCGTCAAGGAAACAAATCTGAAAACTTGCCGGTCCGTTTGCCTCTTTTTCGGCAATTTTACCCGCCAGATTATACGCCGCAGAAGCGGTAAGTGCGGCAATCAAAGGAGCGGTAACCGCCAAATAGACCGTAACGACCCCGCCCAGGGAACACCCCCCGCCGGTGATTTTTTCCATCAAGTGCGACCCGCCATAAGAATAAACCGTTAAATTGCCGTCGGTAATTAAATCCGTTTCTCCCGATACCGCAACGGCACCTCCGGTCCACTTTGCGAGAGCAACAGCCGCTGATTTGGCGGAAACAACCGCATCCGTAGAATCAACCCCGCGAACGCGGGATTTCCCGGAACCGCCCTCCAGACCCCATAAACCGGCTAAGGCAATAATCTCGGAAGCGTTGCCCCTGATAACGGACGGCTTATATTCTTTAAACTGTGCCAATACCTGCGACCGAAAAGAGCCAATCCCGATTGCCACCGGGTCTAAAACCCAGTGTTTCCCGGTTTCATGCAATAACTTGGCAACCCTCGGCAGTGTCTGCTCGTAAATCGGGATAAGCGTCCCCATATTGATATAAGTCGCCTCACCCAAACCGGCTAAAATCTCACCCTCTTCGGGTAAATAAACCATCGCGGCGGAACCGCCGACGGCAAGTTGGGCATTGGCAACAAAATTAATCGAAACGGCATTCGTAATTGAGCCAACCACCGGATTGGTTTGTTTTACCGTTTCAACGGCATTTATGATTTGTTTTTGAATTTCTTTTTTGTTAACCATCAAAATTTGCCTCTCGTAAAATCAGGTGCAGACGGGGTTTCCGCCAGACGGCAGATTAAGGATTATGCGATTGGGTTCAACGCAAAAACATTACGGGTAGAACAGGCTCATACTGCCTCTACCCGTAATTATAAACCTGATTGTAAGGGAGTGCAAAGAAGATTATTCTTGGATATGCGATAAGTGTTCCCTCAGTTTTGCCAGTTTATCTTCTCTTGCCGCCAGATTCGCTTTTTCTTTATCAACAACCTGCGGCGGCGCTTTCGTAAGGAATGCTTCATCGCTTAACCTGTTTTTAAGGCGAGCCACATCGTTATCCAATTGTTCGATTTCTTTGCCGATACGCTTTTTCTCAGCTTCAATATCAACCATACTTTGCATCGGAATCACTATTTCGATTCCTTCAAGGGCTATAACCAACGCGTTTTCGGGCAGCGCCCCTTCTCTTGCGCCTTTTACAACCGGAACGGCCTTTGCCAACGTTTGGATTGCCGAAGCATAAGCGGCAATCTCCTTTTCTTTTTCACCGGCATATATTATCGCCTCAATCAGCTTTGATTGCTCTACTTTATACTCGGTTCTGGCATTGCGCACGGAGCGGATAATTTCAACTACCGAAGCCATTACCTCTTCGGCAGCCTTATCTTCAAGTGATTTATCGGTGCGGGGATAAGATGCAATCATAATTGATTCGGGTCTTGTTTTATCCGCGGGAAGCCTGCTAACAATATTTTGCCAGAGTTCTTCCGTTATAAACGGCATAAACGGATGCAATAAGCGCAGCGATTTTTCCAAGACTTCAATCAATACCGGAATGGGGGAAATCACGCCTTCGGCGGCATTTAACCTGACCTTGGTGATTTCAATGTACCAATCGCAGAATTCACCCCACAGGAAATCGTAGATTTGGCGCTGTACTTCGCCGAATTGGTATTCCTGCATAAGCCTGTCAACATCGGCAACGGTTGAATTTAAGCGGCTTAAAATCCATCGGTCTTCAAGCGGCAGAAATTCCCGTTCTATCTTCATATCGCCGTTATAGGATTCCATGCTCTTTAACACAAAACGGGTGGCATTCCACATCTTGTTGGCGAAGTTCCGGCCGGCTTCCATTTTGATGGGGGTAATCTTGGTATCATTACCCGGTGATATACCGGTAGAAAGCGCAAAGCGCAAGGCATCAGTGCCGTACTTATCCATCAGTTCAAGGGGATCAACCACATTGCCCCTGGTTTTACTCATTTTCTCGCCCTTTTCGTCACGCACCAAACCGTGCAGATAAACCGTGCGGAAAGGAATATTGCCGGTATCTTCAATCCCCAGCATTATCATTCGCGCAACCCAGAAAAAGAGGATATCGTAAGCGGTTTCCAGGACCGAAGTGGGGTAGAAATAACGCAAATCTTCCGTATCATCGGGCCAGCCCAAAGTTGAATGCGGCCAAAGCGCCGAACTAAACCAGGTATCCAAGACATCGGGGTCTTGTTCTATCGCGGATGAACCGCAGCCTGAGCAACACTGAGGGTCTTTATTATCAACCGTTAAAGCGTCGCACTCTTTGCAGTACCAGACCGGTATGCGGTGCCCCCACCATAACTGCCGTGATATACACCAATCGCGGATATTTTCCATCCAGTTCAAATAAACCTTGGTAAAACGCTCGGGGAGGATTGTAATCCGCCCGTCGGTTACGGCCTCGATTGCCGGCTTTGCCAGCGGCTCCGTTTTTACAAACCATTGCTTACTGGCAATCGGCTCGACAACGGTATTGCAACGGAAGCAGTGCCCGATTGAATGGTTATAGGGTTCGATTTTAACCAATAAGCCGTCTTTATCAAGATCGGTAATGATTGCTTTGCGGCATTCAAATCGGTCCATCCCGACATAAGGACCGGCGTTTTCGTTCATTGTGGCGTCGGGGTTTAAAATATTAACAAGGGGCAGATTGTGCCTTTGCCCGATTTCAAAGTCAACCGG
This sequence comes from Dehalococcoidales bacterium, assembly GCA_041656115.1. NCBI lineage: Bacteria > Bacillati > Chloroflexota > Dehalococcoidia > Dehalococcoidales > Dehalococcoidales bacterium. The sequence goes on from JBBAED010000004.1 coordinate 36,301, forward strand.
ATCGTGCGCCGGAGTAACCTTAACCGCTCCGGTACCAAACTCCAAATCAACGGCTTCGTCACCAACAATCGGAATTTCACGATTAACAACCGGAACAATCGCCTTTTTACCGATAAACTTGGCTAATTTCTCATCGACCGGATTAATGGCGATGGCAGTATCGCCCAAAAGGGTTTCGGGGCGCGTCGTTGCCACCGTCAGGTAGTTTTCTTCATCGCCGGCTAATTTATAGCGAATGTAATAGAGATTACCTTCAACGTCTTTATGATTAACTTCAAGGTCGGAAAGCGCCGTAGCACAGCGCGGACAGCGGTTGATAATGCGTTCCCCTCTGTAAATCAACCCTTTATTGTACAAACGCACAAAGGCCTCGCGCACGGCTTTGCTTAAACTTTCGTCCAGCGTAAAGCGTTCGCGGCTCCAATCGCAGGAAATACCCAAGCGCTGGTGCTGGTGCATAATCGTATCATGGCACTCGCCGGCCCATTCCCAGATTCTTTTTTCGAATTTTTCACGCCCCATATCATATTTATCGGTTCCCTCCGCAGCCAGCTGCCTTTCAACAACCACCTGCGCCGCAATACCGGCGTGGTCAAAACCGGGCAGCCATAACGTCGGTTCACCCAGCATACGATGCCAACGGATCATAATATCTTCCAGAGTTGCGGTTAAGGCATGCCCAACGTGCAACCCGCCCGTAACATTGGGCGGAGGCATCATAATCACGAAAGGCTCTTTATTATGGTCTATCTTCGGTTTGAAGTATTCCTGCTTCATCCAATATTCATACCACTTAGTCTCAACCTTGGCCGCTTCGTAAGCCTTTGGCATCTCGTTTTGTTCAGATTCAAACATACTTGCCCCTTAAAAGTTTTTGTTAATAATTCTCCCGCGACAGAGAATAAGCGGGTGATTAAAAGAGAGGGGCATTACCCCTCACAGATTCCACTCCGTTTTACCGCAATAAGCTACATTATTTCTTTAATCTTATCTAAAATCTTGTCCGCCACTTCGCACTTGGACATTAGCGGCAGTACTTCGGTTTGTTTATTTCTGTCAATTATTGTAACACGATTGTTATCGGCACCAAAGCCGCTGTCTTTATCGGTTATATCGTTGGCAACAATAAAATTAAGCCCTTTACGCTCAAGTTTTAATTTGGCATTTTCAAGCAGGTTCTCGCTCTCGGCGGCAAACCCGACTCTAATAAAATCACCCTTAAGGGTTGATAGAATATCTGCGGTTTTGACCATTTTTAATTCAATAACGGCATCTTCCTTTTTAATTTTACTGCCGCAAATAGTCTCGGCACGATAATCCGCCACCGCCGCCGCCATAATAAGCGCGTCGGCGCCGACAACCGCTTTTTCAACCGCTTGTTTCATATCCTCGGCCGATTCAACGGTTACAATTTCCATCCCTGCCGAAGGATAAACGGGAACGGTTGTTACAACGGTAACATCAGCCCCTCTGTCGCGCGCCGCCCGGGCAACGGCAACCCCCATTTTACCGCTGGAACGGTTACCGATAAAACGCACGGGGTCAATCGCCTCACGGGTACCGCCTGCGGTAACCACGATACGTTTACCTGCAAAATCACCGCCGCGTGCCAATACCAATTTGATGATATCGATTATTTCCGCCGTTTCAGGCAGACGCCCTTGCCCGATTTTACCCGATAAAAGATGCCCGAATCCGGGCTCGATAACGGTAAACCCTCTATCTTTAAGTTTGGATAAATTTTTCTGAGTTATCGGATTGTTAAGCATGTTATCGTTCATCGCCGGAGCCAAAACAACAGGTGCTCCGGTAGCTAAAACAGTACAGCTCAGTATGTCATCGGCCAGCCCGCAAGCAATTTTAGCAATACTGTTAGCGGTTGCCGGGGCAATCAAAATTAAATCCGCCGCTTCGGCCAGTGCCACATGAGCGGATTTGAAGCCCGGTACCTCTTCCCACATATCCGTAAAAACATGCCTGCCGGTTATACTGCGCAGAGTTAAGGGGGGAATAAACTTGGCGGCCGACTCTGTCATAACGACGTCAACATTTGCACCAAATTGGCAAAGTTTACTGGCAATATCCGGAGATTTATAAGCGGAAACGCCGCCGGTTATTCCCAAAAGGATTGTTTTATCTTTTAATATATCCATATTTCTGCCTTTATTATCATCCAAACAGACGATATTTTAGTCTACCCTTAACAGCGCGGCCATGCAAGATAATCTGATTGTTATTCGCGATTCATTTCGTAAATCAGCCTCAGACCGACCAGCGTCAGGTCGGGATTAACCTCGTCAATCGCTTTTGTTCCTTTGGCAATCAGCCCGGCAAAACCGCCGGTGGCAATCACTTTGGCTTTGCCTCCGATTTCCTCCCGTAAGCGCGCTACCATGCTTTCCACTAAACCCACGTATCCGTAAAATACACCCGATTTCATTGCGTCTACGGTATTAGTGCCAATCACTTTACCGGGCACCGTAAGATCAATTCTGGGAAGCATAGCGGCTCTTTGAAAGAGCGCTTCAGAGGAAGAAAGAATCCCCGGCGCAATCGCCCCGCCGATATAATCCCCGCTTTGAGAAACAATTTCAAAAGTAGTTGCCGTTCCCATATCAACAATAATTACCGGACCGCCGTACAAGTGTTTGGCGGCAACCGCATCCGCTATTCGATCGGCACCGACTTCTTTCGGATTGTCCATACAAATCCGCATGCCCGTTTTGACCCCCGCGGCGACAACAAGCGGCGAAAGTCCGAAATATCTTTTGACCACTCCTTCAAAAATAGAAGTCAGCGGAGGAACAACACTGCATAAAGCGACTTCATTAATATCCGACAGCTCCAAACCGCGCGTTTTCAATACGCTTATCAGTAAAACGGCGTTTTCGTCGGCGGTGCGGTGGATTGAAGTTGTAAGCTGAAAAGTTGTCTTTTTTTGCTCACCGTCAAATACACCAACCGTAATTTCCGTGTTTCCGATATCAATTGCCAGTAACATATTTCCCTCTTAAACAATGATAATCCCGATTAGGCTCGCAAGCAAAAAGAGTTCGCTGTGAGCGGCTATATTTTTAAGCTAACTATCTTTTAGAGCCTTAATTACCTTAGGCAGCACCGGCAGTAAATCACCGGCAAGCATTCCGGTATCTCCCAGCTCGGATTTAACCGCTTCACCGGCTTGTCCGTGTATCCAAACCCCTAAACAGGCGGCGCTAAAATTATCCAACCCTTGCGCCATAAGCCCGGCAATAACCCCAGCCAACACATCGCCGGTACCGGCGGAGGCCAGCCCCGGGTTAGCAAACGGGGCAACATAGCATCTTCCGTCAAATGAGGCGATTACCGTATAAGCCCCTTTAAGGACAATTGTTTTAACCCATTCCTTTGCAAAGCGCATGGCAATATTGATCCTGTCTTTTTGAATCTCTTCGATAGATATTCCCGTTAGACCTGCCATTTCGCCGGGATGCGGTGTTAAAATTGCATCCATCCCCAGCTTCTGCTGCCAGCCCGGTACTTTTGCCAATATATTTAGGGCGTCGGCATCAACAACCGACCGAAGCGACAATTCTTTTTTGAATAAAACCGTTCTTGTAAAAGCGGCAGTCATTTTGTGTTGACCCAAACCGCTCCCGATAAGCAGCACATTATAATTTTGCAAAGCTGACAACACCTCGGAAGAGGCGCCTTCGGAAACAATCCCTTTTTCCGATTCCGCAAGCGGTAAATAAGTCACTTCGTTTAATTTTGGAGCCATAACGGGCTGTAATCCGACGGGGATTGCCAGGGTTACCAATCCGGCGCCAACCCTAATGGCAGCGGTACACGCCAGATAAGCCGCCCCGATATAATTTGGGGACCCGGTAACCGCCAGCACTTTGCCGAAAGTGCCTTTATTGGCATCCAAAGGGCGCATGGGAAGCACCGATGCGGCCCAGTCTTTATCTAAAAGCTCAAGCCTGACGTCTCTTGCGATATAATCGGGGATTCCGATATCGGCAATTACAATTTTACCCGCCTTTTGCGGACCCCTACCGATAAATAAACCGACTTTCGGAAACCCGAGTGTTATTGTGTAATCAGACGAAAGACATGCGGAACCGCACTCACCGCTATCACCATTAAGACCCGAGGGGATATCAACCGCCACTGTTTTAAGACGGCGATATTTAGACTTAGCTTCAGCGACTTTCTTAAGGGCATCTCTGTAAATATCTTCAAGCGGACGGTTGACGCCGGTACCGAATAATGCGTCAATAACAACATCAGCTGTTCGAAGCAGACTATCCAGTCCGTCTAAGTTTTTATAAACCGGAATACGGCTCTGGGTTACCCTTTTAAGATTAGCATCTTTTTCGTTACGCTCGCCCAAAAGAAAAACATTGACCTTGGCTTCCCATTCATTCAAATATCGGGCACACACCAAACCGTCGCCGCCGTTGTTACCCGGGCCGCAAAGGACAACTATATTTTTATTAAACGCCTCCTCCAGAACCCTGCGAACCTCAACGGCGACCTGTTTCCCGGCGTTTTCCATTAGAGTATCAAGAGAAATGCCTGCCTTAACAGATTCCTGTTCCGCTTGTTTCATACGAGAGGTAGTTAAAATCTTCATTATCAACCATCCTGTGGATAAAGTTTAGCAATACCGCAATCAGGGGTCAATAGTAAAAGAAGAATGTTTTATAAGTTGTGTGTGATGAGCCTGTTGGATGGTTCAAGGGACGAGAACAAAAGAGGATTGCCATCCGTCCGCCGTTATGGTTCGACAGGCTCACCACGAACGGCTAAACCCCTGTCTTTGCGAGCGCAGCAAAGCAATCCTTCACTGTCTTTCAGAGCGAAGCGAAGAATCTCATATAGATTAAATTCCTTGGAGATTGCCACGTCACTCGCACAAGGCTCGCTCCTCGCAAAGACGTTTTTATTATTGTCATTCTGAGCTTGTCGAAGAATCTGGGAGTTAGCGAATAGTGCAGCGTTCGGTAACGAATTTTAGAGTAGGACGCCGCCTCTTTTTTGTTGCCGAGGCGACCTCATAGCCTATACTTCCCTTCCTCTTAGATCCTTCACTGCGTTCAGGATGACAAAAGTGATGTCTTTGCGAGCGCAGCGAAGCAATCTCATATAAATTCGTGTGAGATTGCCACGTCATTCGCCTAAAAGCTCCTTCCTCGCAAAGACGGTGTAACCCTCTGCAACAATGCACCGGATTGATGTACACTATCAGGGGTGTTCTTTTAGGAGCAATTGCGATAGTTATCAACGTTAGTTTAATAATATACGGAATATTTAGATTAATCGTCGGTGGCGGTATTATTTAGGCGGAAGTCACAAAATTTCGTAAAAAACCATTCGATTAGTATTCTATATCCGACCGTATCGGTGTATAATTAACCGAGGAGCAACTTTAGGAGGGATAGAAATGTTAGCACCGGCAATCGTTTTTTTAGTTATCGTTTTTGTAATCTTATTTCTGATTATGGGTATTTATACCGTTAAGCAGCAGACTTTCGCCGTAATTGAGCGGTTTGGGAAGTTTGCCAGAATCGCCGGGCCGGGGCTTCATATCAAATGGCCGATAATTGAGAGCGTTGTCGGGCGTGTTTCGATTAGAGTTAGGGAATTAAATGTCGAGGTCAAGACAAAAACCATTGATAATGTTTTCGTAAATCTTCTTATTGCGGTTCAGTTTTTTGTAACCAAAGAAAAGGTTTGGGATGCCTTTTACAAACTGACCAATCCGTTGGCACAAATGGAATCCTTTGTTTTCGATACCGTCAGGGCGAAAGTCCCTCATATGAAATTGGACGAAGTCTTTGAGAAAAAGGAAGACATTGCCGAAGATATCGAAGCTAAGCTGGGCGATATAATGCCGGAGTTCGGCTACTTTATAAAGACGGCCCTGGTAAACGACATTGTCCCCGACAGTAAAGTAGCGACCGCAATGAATGAGATCAATGCACAGGAAAGAATGAGGGTTGCCGCCGAGCATAGGGGCGAAGCCGAAAAAATCTTGGTGGTTAAAGCGGCTGAAGCCGATGCCAGAAGTAAGGAGTTATCGGGTATCGGTGTTGCCAATCAGAGGATGGCGATTATTAAGGGTTTACGCGAATCGGTGGAAGACTTCCAACAGGCGATTAAGGGAATTGATGCCCGAGATGTTATGTCGCTTGTCCTTTTGACCCAATATTACGATATGCTGACCGATGTCGGGAAGCACTCCAATAATAACACGATTCTTATTCCGCACTCGCCGGGAGCAGTTGGGGATTTCCAACAGCAGATTTTGACATCTTTGCTTGCAGCCGACAAGGCTTCGGAAGAACATAAGAAATAGTTTTAAAAGTTTATGACATTAAGCCACGTCTTGTTCCATCGAGGCGTGGCTTTTTTGTTTCCTTTTGTCTTTCAGGGCACTTCCTTTGTCATTCTGAGCTTGTCGAAGAATCTAGGGGTTAGCGAATAGTGCAGTGTTTGGTTACGGATTTTACGGTAGGGCGATGCCTCTTTCTTGTTCCCGAGAATGACTCATAGCCTAAATTTCCCGTCCTCTTAGATCCTTCACTGCGTTCAGGATGACAAATGAAGAAAAAGCAAGATGACAAGGGAAAAAACAAGGCGACAAGGGGGAAAATACAGGAAATCAGCAAAAATCTCATACAGACCAAAGCCCTTACCCGTTCATTTTGACCCGCCAATAATTTATGTTATAAAATAGCCGAATGTTAATAAAAAGGCTTCTCTTATTTCTTGTTTCAGCCGTAATAATATTCACTTTTATCCCCGGTAGCGAAGCCTTTATCGCCCAAGGCGCATCAAATCTTGCCCGCTGGCAGATAGCAAATATCCCAAAACAGGGTGCCGAACAAGGTTGGTTTTTGGCAGACGGTTCGGATGTAACATGCCTTGCTCAAGATGATAGCGGCATCCTCTATGCCGGGGTAAGCGATTCAAAATCAAACCTTTATAAATCGGTCGATGGGGGCAATAACTGGCAAAAAATAGAAGGCAATGCCGATGCACCAATCAACACCATTCTTATCTACAACAACACCGTTTACAGCACAACCAACACTCAAATTTACAAAATAACAGATAACGCCAATGTTGCCGTTGCATTTTTACCGAGTCACTTTACCGAACCGGGAACTGTTATAACCTCAATCGATATTTCTTTTTATAACGGTGGTACCGCAATCCTTGTCGGTACTAAAAACGAAAATAGCGGCAAATTCGGCGGTGTATATCTAATTAGCGGCAATCCGTTTACTCAGTGGCAGGATTTGGGTTTAGCGGGCTGTGACGTGTATTCTGTGGCATTCTCTCCCCGCTTTAGCGAGGATAATACGGTAATAGCTTTGGCCGCTAACGAAACGCAAACATTTGTTACTCGCAAAGAAGGAAGCGCTGATTGGAGCGCTGCCGTTAGTAACATTGTTTTTAAAGATAAAAATACGGGAAACCCGATCCCTAAATTTGAATCTGCCAAAATTGTTTTTCCGAAAAACCGCCGCTTAGACTTTTTTGATGATACCTACTTGTTTTATGCCGCTTTAAACACCGGTTCCGATAGCGGCGGCGTTTATTCCGGTTACAGCAGCCGCAATCCCGAGTATTCCCTAATCGAAGACCTAAACATTGGCGGCTCTAACGGTATTGATATCAGCAGCTTGGATATATTGGAATGCGGCGATAGTGAATATATTATCGCAGGTTCTGCCGCAACCGATAATATTTACACAAGCTTTGACGGCGGAATAAGTTGGAAACAGAGCCAAAAATCACCCGGGGGCGAAAAAGTAACCTCCGTTCTTTTTTCCGCAGATTATAAAAATGACGGTAAAGCCTACTGTACGACCGCAGGCAACGAAAGTGCCTTTTCGATTAGTATTGATAACGGTCGAAATTGGAACCAGTACAAATTTATTGATGCAAAAATCGATAATATAGTTGACGTAGCCGTTTCTGACGGGCTTGGAAGTAACCAAACTTTATTTTTACTTACCGAAGGAAACGGATACAGCATATGGCGCACTGGCGATGATTGCCGCAGCTGGCGAAGGGTTTTTGTGGGAAGTTCCGATATAACTATCGATAAAATAGACGTTTCACCGGAGTACGGAAACGCAAAACAGGTACTCTACTTTTACGGGAGCCGCGGAGGTACGCCGACACTTTGGAATTCCGAAAACAGCGGGAACGGTTTTTCGGAATTACCCATGCCGTTTGAAGCAGACTGTTGGCAGATTATAAATGATGATTCATTTTTTATTGCCGGTTTTGACGGCAGTAATGCGCTTCTTTATCGCACCGTTGACGGCGGCGCGCATTATAAGTACAAAACAATTATTAACAGCCAGGCGCTCACGTCAATTGCACTTTCACCTGATTACGCAAACGATAAAACAATGCTTGTCGGTAATTGCAACGGTGAGGTTTATTTTTCAACCGATGAAGGGATTACCTTTTTGCCGCCGGGGAACATTTTGTCACCGCTAAGCGGTGATGTCAGTATCGCCTTTAGCGCTGCTTTTCAGGAGAATAAAACCGTTTACGCTGCCGGCAGTGCGGTAAATAACGGAATTTTTGAGTTTGTAATCGGAGAGAGTACAGTTTGGGAAGCTGTTGATGATTCGCTTCCTGCGGGTGCGATGATAACAGACCTCAAGATATCCCAATCCGGCGTTTTGTATGCAGTAAACCAACAACAAGTTGCAAGCGGCAGTGTTCCAAAGGGCGGCATAGAGCGCAGTTTATGTGCTGCAGACCCCTTTGAAACCTTTGTAAGAGGGTTGGAAATAAATACAACCCTTACCGATTTAAAGCTTTGCGGCAGTGCGCTATGGTCTATTGATACAACACATAACAGCCTGCTCTTTTTTAAAGATACCCTTTCCGAACAAGTTAACCTTACATCTCCCGCAAATCGTGCAATAGTTAAAGGGAATGCCTCTTGGGGGAAGATAAAAGATGTTTTACTGGATTGGGAAACATTGGAGGGCGCCGGAAGCTACAATTGGCAGGTTAGTAAAAATGCGGGTTTTTCTTCAATTATCGGCGAGGGAACCACGACCGCCGGTTCGGTTTTAACAGACTTATCGGAAACGGATGGGGTTTACTACTGGCGTGTAAGAGCGGTTACACCGCTCCTCAGCCCTTGGTCGAAAACTCAATTATTTTCGCTTCAAGCGCTAATACCGCTTACAACACCTCAGTTAAAAACCCCCGCACCCGGTGCCGTAAATGTCCCCCTAAGTGCGCTTTTCCAGTGGGATAAAGTAAACAGTGCAAGCGGTTACGAGCTTGAGATATCGGCCGAGAATGATTTTCAAAATCCATTTATATGTATTCGGGGTAGCGACTCTCTGCCGATAAACGCCTGGCAAAATAGCGCAGAATTCGAATATAACCGTACTTATTACTGGCATGTGCGTGCGGTAAACGAAGATACAATCGGTGATTGGAGCGCGGTAGGGGTCTTTGCCACAATAGATAAAGAGGATTCTCAAACAACAGTCACTGCCGATACATCTCAACCCCAAATAACGCAAACTGTAACCGTTGAAAAGGTAACAACAGCACTGGTCACGGAGTTTGGTACGGTAACCGTTACCCAAACCGAACAAGTAACTATCCCCATCGGGCAAGAAGATTCAATACCGGATTGGTTTTATTACGCGTTTAGATTTATGGCAATAGTAATCGTTTTGCTTTTAGCAGCAATCCTGGTCATCGTAATGAAAAGAGGATAGGGTTAAAGATCAAGCAGGGTAACCTGCATCGAAAGCGGAAGTCTGTTCTTGGTAATTGAAAGCTTCGGCAAAGGCGTTGTGTCGTGCGCGCCGATTTCTTTTAAGAATTTCTCAATCGGATCAAGCTCACGGTTTAGTAAAGGGGTCCCGTAATGCATCGGTATCACTATTTTGGGCTCAATTTGGCGTACAACGGATGCCGCTGCGGCTGCGTTGATTGTTGAGACACCGCCAACCGGTAACATCAGTATATCAACGGTTCCCAGTTCTTCGAGTTGGTCTTCGGTTAAGGGATACCCCAAATCGCCGAGGTGGCAAATACTAACGTCGTCTATCTCAATCAAATAAACGGTATTCTTGCCCCTTAGCGAGCCATGTTCGTTATCGTGATAAGAAGGAAGCCCGATAACCAGAACATCGCTGATTTCGTATTCGCCCGGACCGGTTATTACGTAAGGATCGCCGTTAATAGCGCTGACGTTGGAGTGTCCGGGGTGATTATGACTAACGGTAACAATATCGGCGCTCTGTTTACCGAGCGTATAGCCGATACCCGCCGAAAACGGGTCGGTGATAACGGTCGCCTGTTTCCCTTTAATCTTAAAACACGAATGTCCGAGCCAATTAATATCCATATTCTTAGCGTAAGTGTATCATAAACAGCTTTAAACGGTCAATTAAAAAAGACTAAAATATACTGAACCGTTTGCCGATTATGGTATGATATAGCTGTTATGAAATACGCATTGTTAGCCGATATTCACTCTAACTTGGAAGCATTGACTGCCGTCCTTGAAGATATTGACAAGCGCGCTGCCGTTGATGAGCTTTGGATAATGGGTGATACTGTCGGTTATGGCCCCAATCCGTCAGAATGCATTAAACTCCTGCGTAGTCGCAAGCATACCGCCGTTTGCGGTAACCACGATATTTATTGTGCCGACGCTCCGGAGTCCCTTTATATTTTCGGCCCCGAAGCCTTTACTTCCTGTCGTTGGACCGCAAGCGTTTTGACAGCGGAGGATATTGAATATCTTAAAGACTTGCCCAATGTTGCCGAGCGTGACGATTTCATGCTGGTACACGGCAGCCCGCGTGAGCCGTTATGGGAATATGTGATATCGCAGAGTGTGGCGCTTGTTAATTTTGATTATTTTCGTAATAAATACTGCCTGGTAGGACACTCGCACACGCCTCTCATTTTTAAGCTGGATGAAAACAAAAACTGCGTTGGTGTACCGTTTACGGAAAATATCGGAGTGGTGCTCGGTAAGGACAAAATGATTATTAACCCGGGCAGTGTCGGGCAGCCGAGAGATGAAGACCCGCGCGCAAGCTATGCCATTTATGATAGCGAAAGCAAGGTAATCAGGTTGTATCGCGTGCCGTACGATATAAAACTGACCCAGCAAAAAATGATTAAACAGAATTTGCCGATACGTTTAATATCTCGTTTAGAGAAAGGTTTATAAATTTGAACAGCAATAACCGACAGCGTGATTTATTGGCGGAAACGCAGCGTTATTTACGGCGCCTCGATTTAAAAGCGCGCAAAAAACTCGGACAGCATTTTCTTGTAGACGAAGATGCTTTAGCGGCAATCGTTTCGGCTGCCGAACTTACCGCCGATGACCTGGTTATCGAGGTGGGGCCGGGGTTGGGGGTTTTAACCGATGAACTGGTAAAAAAAGCCGGCGCCGTTGTTGCCGTTGAACTTGACGACCGGCTGGCGGAAATCCTTAGAAAGAAAATGACGGCAGCAACTAATTTTACCGTAGTTAATAAAGATATTTTAAAAGCCGAACCGCAAGAGTTTCTGGCACAGCCGGTAGCGCTAAACGTCTTGAAAGGGGCTCAGCCGATTTATAAAGTGGTTGCAAACCTGCCCTATTATATTACCTCCGCCGTACTGCGCTATTTTCTGGAAGCTTTACCGCAGCCGTCTGTTATGGTTGTAATGGTGCAAAAGGAAGTCGCCGAAGCTATCGCTGCCGAACAGGGCAAAATGAGTCTGCTTAGCACCAGCATACATTTCTACGGTAAGCCCGAAATTGTAAGGTACGTACCGGCAGCAAGTTTTTACCCGCCGCCCGAAGTTGATTCCGCCGTTTTAAAAATAAAAGTTTACGATAAACCGCGTCTTGATATAGACGATGTTAACGGATTTTTTAATCTTGTTCGTGCCGGATTTGCCGCTTCGCGCAAGCAGCTCCCCAACTCACTGGCACAGGGGTTAAAATGGGAAAAAGAAAGGGCGGTTGTACTTCTGGCAAAAGCCGAAATCGCTGCTAATCGCCGTGCGGAAACCCTCTCACTTGAGGAATGGGGGCAGCTCTGGGAGATATTTAAAGAGGATAACCAATGTTAAAAATTACCGCTCCCGCTAAAATAAATTTGACACTTGAGGTGCTTGCCAAGCGCAGCGACGGTTATCACGAGATTAAAAGTGTTATTCAGGCAATTGATTTATGCGATACCTTGTCCTTTGAAAAAGGAGAGGGTCTTAATATAACGTGTGACGACCCGAATTGGGAGAAAGAAAAAAGCCTGATTTTCAAAGCGGTAAACTTGCTTGCAGACGATTTGGATAGGCCTTTGGAGTGTAAAATTCACCTAAGTAAACGGATCCCTTTACTTTCGGGGCTTGCCGGTGATTCCTCCGGCGCGGTAGCCGTGCTTAAAGGCTTGAATACCTTTTTGAATTTGGGCTATACAACCGAAAGGCTGGCAGGCCTGGCGGCCAAACTTGGCTCGGATACCACTTTTTTCTTATCGGGAGGCTCGGCCCTGATGCAAGGGCGGGGAGAAATCGTTGAACCCCTTCCTCCAATGCCTCCGACATGGGTCGTTTTAATGTTACCTCAAACAGAACGCGTAATCGGTAAAACCGCTAAAATGTACTCCGCTCTGAGAACGGATTTATTTACCGCAGGAGAAAAAACTGATGCGCTTGTTGCCAGGCTGAAACGCGGCGAAGATATCGATAATGATATGCTTTATAACGTTTTTGAATATGTGGCGTATGATATTTATGAAGGGCTTGGAGTCCTGCGCGATGAATTTTTAAGTGCCGGAGCTCTGACCGTTCACCTTGCCGGCTCGGGGCCTTCTCTTTTTGCTTTGGTTGATAGTGAAACGAATGCCCTTCGAATTTGTGAAAGGCTCAAAGCAAAAGGGTATTCAGCTTTTGCCTTAAAGACTCTTTGACGCAACATTGAAGCCGTTTTATCCCTCTTTAGCCGTTCGTAGGACCCTTAACGGGTCCCTCTTGTCATCCTGAATGTAATGAAGGATCTAAGAGGAAGGGAAGTATAGGCTATGAGGTCGCCTCAGAATCACGAAAGAGGAATCGCCCTACTGTATAAACAGTAACCAAACGCTGCACTATTCGCCAACCCTTAGATTCTTCGACAGACTCAGAATAACAAGTTATAAACGTCTTTGCGAGGAATAAGCCGTTAGGCGAACGACGTGGCAATCTCCTACAAATAGAATGCCTCTCGATTTATTAAGGATTACTTCGCTGCGCTCGCAAAGACAAGGTGCTTCTCAGCCGTTCGTGGTGAGCCTGTCGAACCATAACGGCGGCCGGATGGTAATCCTTGTCTACTCTCGTTCGTGGAACCCTTCGACAAGCTCAGGGCGAACGAGTCTTTTTTATCATCCTGTTTCCCTATTTTGTCATCCTGAACAGAGTGAAGGATCTAAGAGGACGAGAAGTATAGGCTATGAGTCATTCTCGGGAACAAGAAAGAGGCTTCGTCCTATTATAAATCCGCAACCGAACAGTGCACTATCCGCCAACTCCTAGATTCTTCGGCAAGCTCAGACCCTTCGACAGGCTCAGGGTGCTCGGAATTTGGATTGTCTTTGCGAGGAATGAGCGTAAGCGAACGACGTGGCAATCTCCAAGGAATTTAATCTATATGAGATTCTTCGCTTCGCTCTGAAAGACAGTGGAGTTTATTTATTAGAGATTGCTTCGCTTACGCTCGCAAAGACAAAGAGAATTGCTTTAAATATATTCTAAAAGCTTAAAAATACATCGTTAAGTTATTCATTATTCAATTTCTTTGTGATACAATCAGGTGGTCGGCATTCCGCATTGGGAAATAAAATAGGGATTATTTGATGAACTCGTCTATCGTTATTGAGAATCTTACCAAGTATTACGATGACTTTCTGGCATTGGATAATCTGTCGCTTACAATAGAGGGTAACGAAAATATCGGATTTTTAGGGCCCAACGGAGCCGGTAAAAGCACCACTTTAAAGATTTTATGCGGTCTTCTGCGCCCAACCTCCGGTAAAGCCTACATAAACGGTTTTAATATCGCTTCCGAGAAAGAAAAGGTCCTCTCCCAAATCGGTACAATTATTGAAACCACCGAATTTTACGGTTATTTAACCCCTGCGGAAACATTAAGCTACCTCGGTAAACTGCGCGGTATGAGTAGCGATGATTTACGTCGGCGTATCCCCCAAGTTATTGAAATGGTAAATCTGGAAAAGTGGCTTAATATTAAAATCGAAAAGTTTTCACGCGGTATGAAGCAGCGCTTGGCTTTAGCGCAAACCTTACTGCACGACCCGCCGATTCTTATCTTTGATGAACCGGCTTTAGGTTTAGACCCCAGGGCGGTGATTGAATTTAGGCGAATAATTATCGAAGCCGGAAAAGATAAAACTGTCTTTTTTGCCTCTCACCAATTAAGCGAAGTCGCTCAAATATGCAAACACGTCGCGATTATAGACCGCGGCAAACTGCTCGGTTACGACGCTATCGAAAACTTGGAGCGCGATTACGGCTCTTTAGAGAATGCCTATCTCGAGTTAACGGGGGTTCCGAGTGAGTGAGTTAAAGAAATTACAAACCGTTATCAATTACGAATTTCTGAAACATATTCGTCGGAAGCGATTATATGTGATTTTGCTTTTGGTGCTTATCAGCGAAGCCGCAACGCTAATCGGTTTTCAAACAATGATGGGCGGCTTCCCCGATAATGCCGCTTTGCTGGCGGTAATGCTTTCCGTCGGGCCGTCAATGGCGGCTTTCGGAGCAATTTTCTTTTCGGGGGATGCCATTGCCGGAGAATTTGAAAGCAAAACCGGCTTTTTGTTGTTTACCAATCCCGTAAAGCGCACTACATTGGTGCTCGGTAAATACATCGCCGGTTGTATGGCAGTGGCAATCTTGGTAATTTTCGCATACGCCGTGCTTTGTATTTCCCTTTTTGCCGTTTATCAAACTATTCCTCCGGAAACGGCGCAATCTTTCGGTTTATGTCTTTTGTACAGCATTTCGATTTTGGCGGTCACTTTCCTGTTTAGCTCTCTAACCAAAAGTTCAATGAGCGCCATTGTGATTACGCTGGTTCTAATTATGGTAATTTCAGGGACAATCGAAAGCATTTTGATGCTGGCAGGCAAACCGTATTGGTTTTTGATATCCGCCGCCGGCGATGGAATTGCCCTTGTTTACGAAGGTAACACTGAGCTGATACTATCAGGTTTAATTCCGATGGAAGAGGCCGGTAATTTCCCGTTTGAAATACAGGTTCCGAATATCGGACATAGTGTTCTTGCAATGGTTATTTATTTGGTGGGAGGCCTTATTCCCAGCCTGATTATAACCAATCGCAGAGAGCTTAGCTAAAATAAAAATAATTTGAGAGGCCGATTAAAAATGACTCCATTAAAAACTAAGGTTATCGTTAATCCTGTGGCCGGAGCCAAAACCACATATCGCAAGTGGCCCCTTATCAATGAATTGCTGCAAAGCGGCGGAATCCCTTTCGAATATCAATACACTGAAGGAATCGGGCACGCCATTGAACTTGCTCGTGAAGCAACCGCAAACGGTTACAGCTTTGTGGTGGCGGTCGGCGGAGACGGAACCATCAATGAGGTTGCCAACGGCATCTTGCAATCCGGCGACTCATCAAACGCAACGATCGGTATTATCAGTACCGGAACGGGCGGTGATTTTATACGTACCGCCGGTATTACACGGGATTATATTCAGGCTTGCAATTCTATTTGCGCCTCAAACAAACGGATGATCGATGTTGGAGTGGTTGAGTACCACAAAGACGGAAAACCGCATAAGCGCTATTTTGTAAACTCCGCGGGGGTTGGTTTTGATGCCCATGCAATAGAAGCTGCCAGCCGCCTGCCGAAAATATTCGGCGGAACAGTTCCTTACGTACTCGGTTTACTTAAATCCGTTGTCAGTTATAAAAATAAGTCGGTCAACCTTTGCTTGGAAGAGGAATGCCAGGACAGAAGGGTGTTAACGGTTGTAATGGCTAACGGCTGCTATTTTGGCGGCGGAATGTGTATTGCCCCTACCGCCGATATTTACGACGGCTTTTTTGATGTAGTCAGCGTCGGCGATGTAAATAAACTGGATCTTTTAAAGACGTTCCCGAAGATATACAAAGGAACGCATACCACCCATCCTAAAGTAAAAGTTGAACGGGCTTCCGAAGTTAAAATCAACTCCGCCGAGAAAGTTGTAATTGAAGCGGACGGGGAATTCCTTGGAGAATGTCCGGCCACATTCCGAATAATTCCGGCAGCCTTGAGTTTAGCGCTCTAGCGGCTAAATATTTTCCCCCTGATAAATGCCGCTGTAAGCATCGGTTTCTGAGGCCAGCCTGAAAAAGACCATCTGTATTATGCGCGCATTTTGCTGCAAAGAGAACCCCGCCGGATTATGTACCGCAAGCAAAGATTCCGAGCGCCCCGAATATCCTGCGTCCCAAACAGCGGTATTAACGGTAACCCCGCAGCGTAAAAGGCTTGAGCGCGGCGTAGCAAGTGCCATTACGTTTTTCGGTAAATGCACTATTTCGTTATAAGTAACGCTGTAAACCCCTTGGGGCAGGTGTATAAAGCCGCTTGCATCAAACGCCAGCGGAGATTGACCCGACAGAACCCTGTCTTTGTTGTTAATCGCAATTTTACCGGCGGATTGCAATGCGGATATACTGCGAAGCGTAAAGTCGACCCCGTTCGGTTGGAGCTGTTCATCCGTGTTGATAAAGCTCTCTATCAGGGGCGGGTTTGCATTTAACAGCTTTTGGATATCGTATTTAGATAGGACATTGGACATATTGTGGTGCCTTTCGGTGTTAAAATCAATTTTTTATAAAACCCAATCGGACAGTCTTTGTAAAAAATGAGAAAGACAGAACTCACAGAGGCCTTAGAAATTAAAATATCAGCATCCGGCCAGGATTGCAATAACAGATATAACTATCCCGATAAAAATCACCAGGCCGATGAGCCTGATCATCCCGCGTGTGCTCATACTTTCCTCCAAGTACGAAAGCCAGTATAGCATCTCAAAACAAATAATGGCAATAATTTTTTTGGGGGGTTACAAAAACAATCCAAAATTGATAAAATACTACTTGTTAAAAGTAGGCGTAAGTTATATCCTTTAACTTGGTGAATAATTTTTGGATGGTGTCAACATGAATGAGATTGATTACGTTTCGGTTAATGAAGATGTCGAATGCCCGGTTTGCGGGGAAACATTAAGTAACTTTGAAACAAAAAGCGGTCCGGGCGCACAGGTAACTCTGGATTTTCGAGAGGTGGACAACTTCTCCTGTCGTTGCGCAAAATGCAAAAGCATTATCGAGTTTTCTCTGAAAACTGCGGTAGAAGAAGGAAAAAGAAACGAGCTAACAATTAACGATTACCAGAAAAAGAGCGTGATTTACTAGCTGAAATCATCTTCCCCCTCTATCAGCCTTAGAGTTTCCTCGCTACTGCCAAAGTGGTGAGCTATTTCGTGTCGTACTGTTTTTTCAATCTGCCTTTCAATCTCATCATCCGTTGCCGATATTGATTCGATTGCCTTTTGGAAAATGGTGATTTTATCCGGAATTACCATTCCGTAGTAACTGCCGCGGCATGTCTGCGGCACCCCTTCGTAAAGACCCAGCAGTAATATCTCATCTTCGGCATCTTCGTTTTTAAGTTGCTCAGCCGTCGGGTAATCTTCCACCACCACGTCGACGTTATCCATCAACTCCAAAAATTCTTTCGGCAGTCTTTCAATCGCCTTAATAACCAGCTGTTCAAACCGTTCTCTGTCCATATCGTTTTTATATTTTACGTGTTCCGATTTATATTTGCCAATAATTATCTGTGAAAACTATCTAATTCTGTATTTTGGAAGCCTGATTTGTGATATCATTCATTTAAGAAAGAAATGAGGGGATTAAAATGGAACTGTCTCCCGAAGAAAGACGGCGTATTTACGAAGAAGAAAAAGCACGCATTGAGGCGGAAGGACGGGACACTGAATCAGGTGATACATTAAGCTCAAACATCCCGCAAAATGTTGCTTGCATGCTCTGTTATGCGCTTTTTTGGATTAGCGGCATTATTTTCTTGGTTTTAGAAAAAAAGGATAAAGAGGTTAATTTCCATGCCATCCAGTCCATTGTTTTATTCGGCGGGCTCACCGTACTAAGCCTCTTTTTTAATTGGATTCCTTATGTTGGCAGTATTCTTAATGCCATAATCGGAATTTCGATGTTTATTTTGTGGATAGTGCTGATGGTTAAGACATATCAAGGAGAGCGCTTTAAGGTTCCGGTTGCCGGTGACATTGCCGAAGCAATTCATAAATCGGTTTGGAAAACACCTGATTCCGGCGAAACAGAAAATAAAGAAGGGCAAGATTTTGCCGAGAATATTTCACAAAAGGTTGATGACCTCGGTAAGAAAGCCGACAATTACTTCCACCGTACACGCGGCGACAGAATCATAGGCTACAGTTTTGCGATATTCTGGGCGGTTGTTTTTATTGTTTTCTTTGCAGGGTTTTCCGAGTATATCGCTTGGTATTTTGTAGGAGATGACGGTAAGTTAATAATGGAGCCGTTTTTAACCCCCGACTTTCAATTGTGGCTACCGGTTTTAATTACGGCGCTCTCCGTTACCATTGTTGCTAACATAATCTTAATCGTTTACGATCGATATTGGTTTCGTGAAGCGGTACAAATAGTGCTTGAGTTAATCGGGATCGCGGTGGTTATCTATTTGGTGGTAATATTCCCGTTTGATTTCAGTATTATTCCCGATGCGATTGCCGCCGGTATAATACCGGTTGTTGCCAAGTCAACGCTTATCGTTGTTGCTATTGCCTTAGGAGTAAGTGCGCTGGTGCGTTTTATAAAGATGATTTTTAATATCGATAAGGCTGAATATTTGAACTGATTTATAAACGGCGGTCGGTAAAATTGTTTGCGGATAATAAGTCAGAAACAGAATGTTGCCCTAAATTTGACCCCATACCTTGGGATGGCCAAGAAATTATCTGGTGCGACAAATTGTTTATCAAAGATACCGTTCCGCAGCTTTTTCATATTCCGCTGCCGGGTATTTTACCTAAAAAGATATCTGCGATGTGGAATAAAATTGAAGCCGCCGGCGCCAAACCGGAAAACAAAGACTTTTTGATGCTAATGTCGGAAAGCTCGCAGTGGAAAGGCGAAGTTTATATTAGTGTTACCAAAGAAATTTCCGAGGCCGAGAATATAAAGCTATCGGGGACTTATTTAACAAGGGTTTTTGACGGTGCGTATAATAATATCCCGAAATGGATTAAAGAAATGGAATCATACGTTTCCCAAAAAGGTAAGAGCGTTAAAAATTACTACTTTTATCATACTACTTGCCCTAAATGCGCACAAAAACATGGGCACAATTATACGGTGGTGTTTGCCGAGGTCTAAGTAATGAGACCCACTTTTGATTTCCGGACATATTACTTATTATTTTAATCTTGCTTTTTTAGCGGGGCTTTACGTCTGTTATCAATGACATGATAAACAGCTTGAATAGGGTGGGTGTAAGTCATACGCGGACCCGAATAGCGCATCACAACCCTTACCCGCTCTCTCATTTGCGGTTTGTAGCAATGTACAGGACATTTGGCACAGGTTGTTTTGCCCTCACCGAAAGGGCAAAGGTCAAGCCTTTTTAATGCGTATTCTTGCAGTTCAGCACACTCCGGGCATAGTTCTGCCGTATGATGATTCCCTTTGCAATACATTCCAATCATCGTAACAATTGTTTTTCTTTCCCGTTTAATTCGTTTGTTTTCAGCCATTGTATTTTTATTTTACCTTTGATGGATTTTCGGCAAATTGTCTGTTTGTTTATTATAAACCAATTAAAATCAATCCCAAAATGATTGACAACAGCTTTTCCTGATAGGATAATGTTTATGATAGATTGCAATATTACAATAACACTCGGTCGTTTACGGACGCTGTTTATAAAATAATGGTTTGTTACTAAATACGGAGGAGGGTTATTCCTATGGGACTGGTTATTGCAATATTGACATTGGTTGCCGGCATTGTCGTTTTGGTTTGGCCTAAAATCCTAAACTATATTGTTGCCGCTTTTCTGATTATAACCGGCATTTTGGGCATTATCGCCACACTCTGATTACATAGCTTTCTTTGTTAGCAGAATTTATATTGTCTTTTTCGCCTTTAACATGGCGAACGGGGTCTTTAACCGTCTTTGTGAGGAATGAGCCTTTAGGCGAGTGACGTGGCAATCTCCTACAGATTTATTAGAGATTGCTTCGCTGCGCTCGCAAAGACAAGGAGGATTGCTTTGCTACTCTCGCGAATACAAAGGTGGTTGCCTCACCTTCCCTGCGGGAATGGTTCTGCAAAGACAAAGAGCACGAATATTACTCCCCTGTAACGACCTCAAATCATTAATATTAAATCCCGTACGCACAAAAAACATTCATATGCAAAATTTTGCCTTTTTTGGGCTTTAATAATATAATCGTCGGGTTTGCACTTTTTTGTCGGCTGAATTTATAATCCGCAGCTAAAATTTTTTTCAAAATACAAATTTGGGAGGGGTAAAACAATCAAAAAAACGGGTGCATCAATAATTTTTTCTTGGAGTGTATTTGAGTGAGAAACAACATAACAAAAATGCTTGGTATTATTGTAACGATTGCTATGTTTGCCGGGTTTGTTATAACCGGATCCCCGGTTGTTGCTGTTGGTAACCCTCCTTCCGTAAATGGTTGGCAGAGTGTTGCGATGCCTGACCTTGCTCCCGGTACCGACGTTGAATTGATAGAGCAAGCCAATGACGGTACCATATTCATTAGCACTGTAAAGCATCTGTTTAAAATTGATCCTGCTATCGATTTAGGGGGATATAGTGACGGAATCCCTACGGGGAATATTGAATTTAATTGGTTTGAAGAATCGCTCGACTCAAATGATAAATCTTACACCTTTGTTACAATAACTGATCTTGAAGAGCATCTGACTGATCTTACCGGAGTTTTTATATTTAAGTTAACTGCGGATATTAAAGGTTCCGG
This sequence comes from Dehalococcoidales bacterium, assembly GCA_041656115.1. Lineage (NCBI taxonomy): Bacteria > Bacillati > Chloroflexota > Dehalococcoidia > Dehalococcoidales > Dehalococcoidales bacterium. The sequence continues at coordinate 57,448 of JBBAED010000004.1, forward strand.
CACGTCTGCCCCAAGTACCGAAAGTTTTTCGATAACCGGTAATCTCATTGCCGATAAAGATACGAAAACAGTAACTTTTGAGGCAGGAGGTTATTTTTATTCCTCTGACCCTGTTTTTCAAGCAGCGGTTGAAAATAAAAATCTAAAAATAGCAATTAACGGTTTTACGGTCCAAGAAAACGGCGATATTTCCGTTACCGATATCAGAATTACGGGAAGCGATGGATTTAACTATGACAGAGCCTTTGATATCAATGCTGTTTCCGGGGTTGCCGTTGTTAAAACGATAGATGAAAACACCGCATTTGAAAAGCGCTATTCAATGTATAAATCAACTGATGGATACAATTGGGAACCCACCAATATCACAAATAAAACCGAACGTATTACTGCCATTAAACCCTCCGCTAATTATGCCAACGATAAAATAGTATATGTTGCGGTTGATAACGGAGATAATCCCTCCAATAAAAGTAATTATTCAGGTCCTACCGGTATTATTAATAAACCCGAACAAATTGCCTCTGCCAGCGCGTTAGCTAATTACTCTAACAGCAAAACTTCCGATATCGCTTTTTATACCGGCGGCACATCTCCGGTTGAAGACGGGTATGCTGTCGTATATCGCTGTATCGAGGGCGCCGATAGTTATTCGCCTTACAGCGCAATGGGGCTTCTTTCAACCTATGTGACCGGAGAAGTAAAATCCGAACATGTTATATCCAGCCATGTTTATACCCTTGACAGTTATTATGACGGAACCTATGTTTGGCTGCTGGCTGCTACCAATCTGGATGTTTTTAAAATAAAAGATGACGGCAATACTGCTGCTTGGACGGATATGCAGCTTTCCGAAACCCTTGGCAGTAATTATTCCGATGAATTCTACGGAGTTAATGTATTTGCGGCAAAGTTTGCTCCCGATTATGTTCAATCAGGCGTTATCTGGGCAATCTACCATGATAATTACGGGTCCTGGCGGCTTCACAATAGGCTTGGCAACGGTTTTCAGGGCGGTACTCGAGGTTACGGTATTATTGCTCACAATTCGAAAGAGACTCTTTGGGCAACTAATATCACTCCGATGATTATCAAGGACAGTAGAAATTCACCTTTGAGAGCCACCGCTTTCTGTGATTTTGAATTCGCCTCTAATTACGATAGCGATAACAACCCTGAACTCTATGCTGCATTGAACTTTAGCAGGGTTTCCAATCATAACAGCACTTCAGAACAGAACGGAGTCTGGAGGATTAAGGGCGGACTCAACGACGGTACCGTTATCGGTAGTATTACTCACGTTACCGAAGACCAAAGGATGGGAGTCGGTAGCATTGAAGTCGACGGAGACACAATTATCGCCGGCAGCTATGATGATTCCATTGACATATCTCAGGTACAGATAAGTTTTGATAACGGGGACAATTGGCAGGGGGCGATAAGAAACCCGCTTGGAGAGGGCAATTACCCCTGTAAGGTACTAATCGGTAAATACGGTCAGACCAAGGGATTGGTCTTTGCTGCTACCGGCGGCTTACAAAGCGGCATTTCCGTTTCAGATGATAACGGATTACACTGGACACAAACCGCTTTTTTTGATGATACATTTATCCTTGAAATAAGAGATGTTTCTTTTAATCCTACAAATTCCTCGGCAATCATGATTACGTATAATGAGGATTATATTACTAACGGCAGTGTTTGGATAACCGATAACATTAACTCGGAATCGGTTAGCTGGCAGAGGATTTACTGTAAAGACTTCAATACCGATATGATTTTTACCAAGACCGGCTTCGCCGCTGACGATTCGGCGGTTGTGTTTTTTGATGAATCCACCTTGAAAATATGGCGTTCGGAAGACAATTGCAAAACATTCGATGAAATAGTGGATTTACGTGAATGGAACGTTGCTGTCAGTTCGTGGATAATTCCCGATAAAGATACCTTTTATGTCGCAACTTGGGGAGGGTTTTGGAGTACAGACCTTAAAGACACTTTGGCAGCGGAAGGTATAGGGTTTACTTCAATTGAAATGAGAGGAAATGTGTTTATTGCCGGTGATACCCAAGGTAATGCCTACGTCTCAACTGATAAAGGGTTTACATGGGAAAATCTCGTTCAATGCGATACTCCTGATTACAATGTTGTCGTCGCCTTTGATGCATATAACGATAATATATTTTACTACGTAACCGAGAGTGGCAAAGTAGGCAAGGTAACTTTTGACGGCAATGAACTGCTATCTAACGTTGCGCTTAACGACAGTAACGGAGATGGTGTCTCCTTATTGTATCCGAATGCCATTGCTGTTTCTGCCGATAATACGCTTTACGTAGCCGGTATCAACGGCATGGCTCGCTTAATATTGGATCAAGATGATAATAAATGGGAAGGTGAGATTACCAAGCTTTTCGAAATAGAAGGTTTGCAATATACTGCTAGTCCTAATGCCGTATGGACCGTTAAAGACTATGACAAGCTTTACGTTTTTGAAGATTTCTTAAGCAGCGCTCCTCAGGATGTCAGTGCCATTGAAATTGAATCGAGTGATAACGAAACGCAAACCAAGAGCATTGAGCTTTCGTGGAAGCACATAAAAGAAGACGGCGACACCGTATATCGTATTGAATGGAAAAAAGCCTCTGCCGCAACGTGGAATTCAATTACTAAAACTGTTGAAGCCGGTACGGCATTTGGGAGTAATGTAAGTATCGAAATTGACGGGCTATCAACCCTTACGGAGTATATGTTTAGGGTGCGCGTTGCCGACGGGAGCCCTGTTCAAAGCCGCTGGTCCGAAAATGCCAGCTTAACCACTTCCGTTTATGTTGCGGTTCCGGTGCCTATCAGCCCGTCTCATAACGCGGTGGTTGATAATCTGCATCCGATATTTACATGGTCGGTAGGAGTTAATGCCGCCAATTACGAATTCCAATTAAGCAAACAAGCTTCTTTTAGCGAGATTATTGATTCGGTCTTAATTTCTGAAAATATTTATGTTTATCAGGATGATAATATTAAGTACAATTCCGAATATTATTGGAGGGTACGGGCAATTTCTTCCGATGGTACGACCAGTAAATGGTCCGTATGTGGGCCGGACGATGCACCGGCTGCCTTTAGGACCGGGGGTGCCCTTACTCAGGTAACGGTTTTTCAGACGGTAACCGTTACGGCTACGGTTTATATTGAAAACCAAACCTATAAGACATCGACAATAACTGTAACGCCGACTATTCCAAGTTTTCTTGTAACGGCTTCACCGTCTACGGTAGTATCGACCTACACCGAAACAGTTACCGAGCCTGTTTTTACAGAACGTCCGGTTTATACCGTACCGACAACGGATATTTTAGTTGTGACTCCTAATTTCCAAGAGAGTACGGTAACCCACATTACCAACATATTCACAACTAAAAATAGTACGACGCATTACTTTTGGCCTCTGATTATAATTGGACTTGTGACTATTACGGCGATTCTGCTGGTAATCAGATTGCGTACAGAAGATTAGGCGCATTATTTAAAAGAAGATTTTATGAGGCCTCCATTGATTGGGGGTCTCATGTTATAAACCCGTTACCAAACGCTGCACTATGCGCCAACTCCCAGATTCTTCGACAGGCTCAGAATGACATTACCGTCTTTGCGAGGAGTGAGTCGTCAGGCGAGTGACGTGGCAATCTCATACAGATTTATTAGAGATTGCTTCGCTGCGCTCGCAAAGACAAGGGTTTAGCCGTTCGTGGGACCCTTCGACAGGCTCAGGGCGAACGGGTCTTTTTTGTTATCCTGTTTTTCCCCCCTTGTCGTCCTGAACGTAGTGAAGGATCTAGGAGGATAGAAAATACAGGCTATGAGGTCGCCTCGGCAACAAATACGGGGCATCGTCCATACGCGATTTACTAACCTAACACTGCGCTATTCGCTAACCCCTAGATTCTTCGGCAAGTTCAGGGTGCTCGGAATTTGAATTGTCTTTGCGAGGAATAAGCCGTCAGGCGAGTGACGTGGCAATCTCTAAGGAATTTAATCTGTACGAGATTCTTCGCTTCGCTCGCAAAGACAGAGGAGGATTGCTTTGCCTTCCCTTCGGGAATGGTCTCGCAAAGACAAATATATATATCATCCCAAAAGATAATCACAAAAAATAACCCGAGACACATTGCCCGGGCTATTTTAAAATACCATTTCAATCTAAAGCCGCTAATTCAATATTGTCAAAATCGACTTTTCCAAACTATTCAGAGATGTCGCCAACCGATATCGCATAAGAATTAACATCTTCTCCGGCGGGAACAACAAACTTAAAGCGGAATTGCATACTGGCCCCCGGCTCAATGTCTCTGATATAAATTACCCTTGTCGCAATTTTTTCGTCTTTTACATCCCTAAAAAGGGTGGATACCGCGGCGTCCGTTTTAACATCGCTTACGTTCTTAACCACGCCGGAAACCTCTACCGCATCACCGACCGGATTCATATCGTGGCTTTTAAGCTGCACTTTCTCGAATTCCGTGGTTATTGCTTTGCGTACGGACACCTTATATGTTCTAAACGCTTCCGCTTCTTGTTTTGCGGGGGTTATATTGGCAGCGCAAATACTTTGCGGCTTAAACTCAAACTCTCGATGGCAAACAGTATCCAAAACATTCCCTTCACCATCACAAAAAACAACTTCTAAAACGGCAGTGGCCAATGTTTTTTCACCGCTATTTTTAAATTCCAATACTAACGCACGCTTACTGCCGGAGCAAGTATCGGCTTCAACAATAACGTGCTTTAAAATTTCAACAGTGTCGCTGCCGATAACTTCAGGATCCGGGGTTAACACCGTTTTAACAACACTCGCCGTATAGCTTTGAATATCGGCCTCTGCCTTCGAATATTCAAACTCAACACTGCGCATACTGCCCTTATTAAAATCCGCTAAGCTTTCTTCAACGGTATCCGCAACACTACCGGAGGCATCATAAAAGGTAATCTTAAAAACAGCCTTCCCGATATCCTTATCGGCATTGTTTTTTAGATTCAAGACCACCCCGCGGCCTTTTGCCCCTTCTCCCTCTTTAATTAGCAGACTGTGGCTTATAACTTCAAGTTGTTCGTTCCCAACCGCCGTAGGCTCGGGCGGAGTACAGGGTTGAACGCCTTCATCAATTGTTTCTTCTTTCAAAATTTCCTTTTCAGACAATCCGATTGCCTCCCTTTAATAATAATCAAGTCGAGACTAATCCAAGTTGATATCAGACTAAACCGCAATAATTTCCTCGGCTTGTGTCAGTTCACCGATATCGATATCGCGCTTTCTCACCCTTAAGCCTTCAGGGGCTTGGAACTTAATAACAAATTTTTGTACGTCTCCGGGCTTGATATCTTTTAATTCTAACGTCCGCACACCGATTGTTTCATCGTTAGCATCCAAATAATTAACTACCATTACGGCATCGGCATTTTCATTACTGACATTTTTGACAAAGCCGCTTAATTCCTCACTGCCATCCGGAAGTATATTCACTTCATTACGGCGCAGCTGCACCTTTTCCAGCTCAGAGGTAATCGTTTTTGTTAGTTTTATATCATAGCTTCTAACAGTATCTGTCAGATATAAGTCAAGCGGAATAACAAGCACGCGACTGACATCAACCATAATATCAAGTACAGTATGTTTTAGCGCCGTTACGAATTTACCTTCCGCATCAAAAAGATCCACTTCAAATATCGCTGTGGCAATATTAAACCCCGAAATATTGTGGATTGCTATTTCAATATCTTTTTTAATTTCGTTTGTTTCTTCAATTGTGCTCTCATGAAAATTATGGCGCATAACAGCAATTTTTTCGTTCCCGGTAACCTCGGGTGCAGGGGTTATTACCGTTTCTTTGACGTGAACATCGTAACTGATAACGTCAATATTTTCGGCTTTGGCAGTCAGAGCGCGCACGGTATAGGTATTACCGGCTTCAAAATCATTGATACTTCGTTCAATTTCATCAATTACGTTTCCTTTGGCATCAAAAAACACGATATCAAGCGCCAGTTTGCCGATAACATCTTCGGAGATATTTTTAACGGCGAAATTAACGCCCTTACCAAAACCGGGTTTATTTTCCTTTTTAAGAATCAATGAGTGGGAAACAAACTCTACTTTTTCATTACCGGTAACAGTAGGATCGGGAGCCTTGCGCGCCATTTCAGCCAGTTTTTCCGGTGTGGGCACACCCTCGCCGGAAAATTCATTAAGATCAGCGAGAATCGCATCCAAGTCTTCTTCGTCTTGCCGGGGTGAAACAGGATTAACTTCCTGCGGATTTTCTTTTTCGGACAACTCAACCCTCCCCATAAATATTTTGTAAATTGAATTCGGTATTAAACCGATTTATTTATTATTCTAAATAGCATTGTACTTTATCAAGATTAGCATCTAATCCGAACGAATCATCACCAGCATCATTTTAAAGCGTTCCGTTGCCTTTAGCGAATGCGGCTGGTTTGCCGGCATAATTATAAACTCACCGCGCCGAACTGTTAGCGGCTCTCCTGAAATAGTAACTTCGGTTTCTCCGTCCGCCACATATACAAACGCATCATAGGGAGCCGTATGTTCGCTTAAACCTTGCCCTTTATCGAAGGCAAACAGTGTAATGGTTCCTGTTTTCTTGTTAAGAACGGTTTTTGATACCACCGAACCTTCCTGGTAGTCAATTAAGTTTTCAAGATCCAATGCTTTTCCGATTAACGTACTCTCACTCATACAACACTCCTTAAAATTAACTCTTTGGCTATCGATTTACCAACCGATATTATAACATTTTAAAGAGGCATTTATAAATTGAGGCAGGGTTTTCGGCTCATTTCGAGTTTATAAACAGGGTCGTCCGAGAGCCGTAAAATTAATTAATCTTTAGTAAATCAATTTTGAAGGTTAAATCTTTGCCTGCCAGAGGATGATTCGCATCAATAGTAACATCTTCATTTGAGGCGGCAATAACCTGCACCTGCGAAATATATCCACCGCCGGTCGACATTGTGAGATAATCGCCAACCTTTACATTCTCGCCGCCTTGTATTTGGCTTCTTTTGATTGTGATTATAAGGTCTTCTTGATATTCCCCGTAAGCATTCGCTGCGGCAATAGTAATTGTTTTCGTTTCTTTTTCTTTCATCCCGATAATTGCCGCCTCGAAATCGGAAATCATTGAACCTTTGCCAAGCACAAACTCAAGCGGCTGACCTCCGACCGATGTTTCGTATACGATACCGTCGGGAAGCGATAAAGTATAATCCACCTTCACCGTATCTCCGTTTTGGGCGATAACGGAACTGCAAGAAGATAGAACTGCCAAACCAAAAAGGGATACGAGAACCAAAACAGAGGCGATAACCGGACGAACTTTTTTCAATTTTTTACTCCCGCTTAAGATTGCATTACGGAAAATTTAATTTATTTTAATGGCGCCGGTAGGGCATTTTCTTTCACAGCCGCGTAACTTGTCGCACTTTTCTTGTTCGGTTACGGAACAAGTACCGGTTTCTTTATCCATATACAATATCTGCTGAGGGCATATTTTAATGCATACGCCGCAGCCGGAACAGAGTTCTTTATTGATTGATACGATTTCTTTCATAAACGGTACGATTATAACGCAGGCAGAATATCTATCAATTATAACTGTTGTTAAGAGGGCTGTCTAACACAAGGTTATTTTATCCCTAAAGCGCAATTTGGAATGAAGTCGGGAAACGAGAAAGGGTATTGTAAAATTAAAATTCGGTGCTATGATTGGATATAAGAAATTTAAGATTTATTATCGAAGCTTACAGGATAAGGAGACCATCAAAATGCCTAAACCGTGTGAAAACTGCCCAATCAAACGCTACTCCGATAAAAAACCGAACTCGTTTATTGCTAAAATTTGGAAATGGCACACAAGCTGGTGCCCGGGGTGGAAATCCTATCAAGCTGAACTAAACAAGAAAGCGGATTAAGCGCCGAATCAGAAAAGATTAATAGGTTTTTACCTCTTAATGTGGGAATGTTTTTTTGTGTATAATTTCACTGTAATTCGTTTAGGAGGATAGCTAATGACAACTGAGATTGGGGAGTATATGGTAGGAGCCTGTTTGAAGCTCCTAGATGAGTTTCAATGTGATTTTGTTGAATATAATATCCGACGTCCAGGTGGTAAGTTAGCTGGTTTGAAAGAAATTGATGTTATCGGACTGAAGCTTAAAGATAAAGAGGCATATCTTTGTGAAGTAACAACTCACTTGGGCGGGTTATTGTATGTTAATAATACTAACTCGATAAAAAGAATTAATGACAAATTTAATAATCTCCGTGATTATGCGGAAAAATATCTGTCAGAGTATAAACCACGATTTATGTTATGGTCGCCAAAAGTAAGCGCAAGTGTTGCCAATGAATTAGAAAAGATTGATGGTTTAGAACTGGTTATCAACGGTAGATATACTTCATATATTAGGTTGTTAGAGGATGAAGCAAGGAAGGGTACACACGATACGGGGAATCCTGTCTTCCGGGTATTACAGATATTGGGACATTTAGTAAAATAGAATATCAGCCATAATCGATAACAAAAAAAGTAGCAGCGACTGGAATTGAACCGGTAACTAAGAGTTTATAAGTTGCGGTCTCATATTTAACTTCCCTTGCTTAACAAATAGTTTTTTAGAGAGCCTGTTATATATTTCAAAAATAAAAGATACACAAAATGGCTTTAACGGGGTTATTTTTGCAGTATAGTGCGTTTGGGAGTGGTATAATTAACATTGAGAGGTGGGAATATGGCAACACTAAGATTGAAATTTAGCGTCACCTTAAAAGAAAGCAAATTACATTTCTCACATCACGGTCCCTTATTTCATAGATGGCTCCCTAATGGAGAAAATGATGCTATAGTAAAGCGGAATCAAGAAAAAGGGGTGGAAATAAAGTTTTGGTTCGAACGATGCGGCTTTGAGAACCATGGCTTCATCGAATTCGATGAAAACCGACGAGAAGTTGATCTCGATATAATGGCCAAACAAGGGGTTCTTGATGCAGGCCCTCTTAAGGGAATGCTCGTAATACAAGATGTGAAGCAAGAAGAAATAGATGCTTTGCAACTGAACAGAAGTGGCAGCCCTCATTACGAATCGCTTGGAAAGAGAATTGTGGCAATACTTTACCCAGAAATCTCACGCATTATAAACATTCTTCGCACAAATTTTGGACAATATTGGATTCGCCCCTTAGAGAGATGGAATTCGCACGAACACTTATTAGGCAGCTATTGCGGCTTAACACTTGGTCTTAAGTGGAACGTTGATGGAAGTGATAATTGGGCAGACTTTATTCCAAACAACCCTGAGGGTATTTTTAGAGTAATACTTGGGTTAGAAAAAGATTTCAAAGAATATATTACACAAGATGATTGGGCCACTCTTAGTGGGATAATTGCAAACGAATATAGTCCTTCAACTGCTGCACTCTTGCTTGCGCAAACACATCAATATTTAGACCAAGGCAACATAAAATATGCATTTATTGAAGGGATCACTGCTCTTGAAATAGCAATTGAAGAATTTATTCGAGGAAATATCATGGGAAACAAAAAACTTGAAAAGGGCATTGCAGGCTTTTGGAATCTTCCTCTTAATACAAAAATGATTACTATATCAACAACACTGGGCAATGTTGATTCTGATGATATTAATAACACCATTGAAGCAATCGAGACAAGAAATAAAATTGTCCATGATAACTATAACCCCCTTGATAGCCTAAGACCCCAAGTTTTGAGTTTGCTAAAAATAACTTCAGCATTGATTTCGGGTCCAGAATTGAGGTTTCCAACAATAAACCCTGGTAATGCCTTAAAGCCAAAAGAGACTTGGGAAGATTCCTAGCGCCTCATTTATATATGTAATTACGATTTTGAATATATTCGGCGCTATTTCTAACATTGTAGACTGAGCAATTCGCCTAGCCCCGTCTAATAACCAAGACGGAGAATTAAAACCCTGCTCCTGTTATCCTCGGCCTTATGAGAGGGTAGAAATTAGTCAATCGCCTGTTTTGTAATAGTTTTAGACATCGAGGCCATTCTTCTTCTCATTTAGTTGCGAGAGATGATAGCCTCGAACTACTCGAAGGTCAATAGCTTTTCACCTCTTAATGTGGGAATGTTTTGGGTGTATAATAATCTCATAAGTAAATTGTAGGAGTTGTATAGATGGGTAAAATAAAAGAACGAACAAATGCTGAAAGAGAAAATGTTGTTAAACCTTTAAAGAAATGGTTAGAGTCACAGAATACAAAGTGGGAGACCTATATGCCGCCACATCCCACATCAAAGGGCTGGGATTTAGAGGCTAGTAGGCCAAATTGCGACTTGTTAATAGAAGCTAAATATATTCAACGGTCCTTTATTGCTTCATTTTCTTATTTGGTAACTTCTCCATTACCAGACCGTAAACAATATTTTGCAGTCAGAAAACCTAAAAAATGGTGTGCACACCATTGTTGGGCTATAGGATCATCAAATTATAAAACAAGAGAACTTTACCAGTTGATATTTGATTATCTAATACGTTGTCCAACTTTTTGGAGACATTATAAAGAAGATTTGGGTATGAAATATGTATACTTTGTGATAAATGGAAAGGTAGCCAAAGTCGATTTTGGTAAATTATTAGATTATTCTGAAACTTATAAAAAAAATACTGCTGAAAAGACAACGGAGGGAAAAAGAGCTATAGCTGAAGATCTAATGAAAAATGTTAAGTACACATAAAAAAGTAGCAGCGACTGGAATTGAACCAGTGACCAAGGGCTTATGAGTCCCCTGCTCTACCTCTGAGCTACGCTGCCACGCCAAAGACTTATTCTAATGTCTGAAATATTGTATTGATAAGACGATTTCTTGTCAACTATCGGCAAGGTTTACTTTTTCTCATACTCTTTACAATAAACCGCATGCGGACGCTCCCTGTTATGGCAGGCACTGCGCCAGTTCCATTTACAGTTACCGCAAAGAACAACGTTTATCCCGAGTGCTCTTTTTATATTAATGATTATCCGATTTTTTAAGGGAATTTGTTGCATTTTTTTACGAATTTACTATAAAACTGATTAAGAACAGTGCTATTATAACAATTCAAACAGAGAAACGTAAAGCTCCGATAAAACATTACCGAATCGTCCGTAAGTCCCGCTACGAATTACGAGCGCGCTTTCTTTTTGGTATAATACAGGTTATTGCAAATCGTATTGTTTTTACTTATATCACATAATCTGCTTACGAAAAAAGGTTTTTATAGATGAATACGTCGTATCGCTTCGTTATTATCAGCGCGGTTTTTGTAACCGCATTAATAACCGCCAATGTAATGTCGGTTAAAGTCATCGAACTTGGTTCTTTAATAATGCCGGCGGCGGTAATTATATTCCCGCTAAGTTACATATTCGGTGATATCTTAACCGAGGTTTACGGCTACCGCTGGGCACGCCGGGTTATCTGGCTCGGGTTCGGATGTAACCTGATATTTGTTCTTTTTACCTACCTGGGGCAGTTAATGCCGGCAGCTTCCTTTTGGACCGACCAGCAAGCATACGAAAGCATACTGGGCTATGTCCCCAGATTGTTACTGGCTTCCCTGTGTGGCTATCTGGTAGGGGAATTTATTAACTCTTTTATAATGGCAAAGATGAAAGTGGCAACAAAGGGACGCTGGCTTTGGGCACGCACCATCGGCTCAACAGTTTTCGGAGAAGGCTTGGATACAGCCATATTTGTTATAATCGCCTATATCGGAACGGCTTCCTTTGTTCCGATAATGATTCTTTATCACTGGCTGATAAAGGTCGGAATTGAAGTTCTGGCAACGCCTCTAACCTATAAAGCGGTCAACTATTTAAAAAGAACGGAAAACGTGGATGTTTTTGATGAAAACACCAATTTTAACCCTTTTAAATTTTAGATGAATTTCTGAGTAAGGCAATAAAGCTGTGAAAATAAAATTTTTGGGCGCACACAATACACAAACCAGAGATATCAGACCGGCCGGTTTGGTGATAGACGGGATATTAGCCTTGGATGCCGGCGGATTGGCATCCGGCCTTACGCTTGAAGAACAACTTGCCCTTAAAGCAGTGCTGATTACTCATCAGCATTACGACCACATTAAAGACTTGCCGCTTCTGGGAATGAACCATCTTCTAAACCGCAGTTCGTTTGATGTTTACTGCCTGCCCGAAACAGGCGATATTATTTCTCGCTATTTAATGGACGGCACCCTCTATTCCAGATTTTTGGAAAAAGGCCAAAGAGAAAAAGCGGTCATTGAACTCAACACGATTGAACCGGATAAAGTTAGGCAAATTGAAGGCTACTCTGTGACCCCGATAACGGTGCCTCACGGCGTTCCCGCTGTCGGATATCTGGTATCCGCCGCAAGCGGGCAATCATTTTTTTATACCGGTGACAGCGGTCCGGGGCTTGCCAATAAATTAAAGGATTATTCGTTTGATTTACTGATTACCGAAGTCACCGCTTCCGACGAGTATATTGAAACATGCCGCAAGAGAGGGCATCTTTGCCCATCGCTTCTTAGGGAAGAGCTTATAACATATACAAAGCTCAGAAGTTCTATTCCTAAAGTGATGACGGTCCATATGAATATTTTCCAAGAAGAACAAATCCGTAACGAACTAAAAAAAGTGTCCGAAGAGCTGGGGGTTTTAATTGAACCGGCTTGCGAAGATATGATTGCGGAAATTTAATCTTTACCGCATTGCCAAGACTTAAAAGATGGGGGGAGTAATTGAATGCATGTATTTGAGGCTGCCGTTAACAGGCGTTCGATAAGAATATTTAAAAATAATCCGATTGATTTTAATATTTTGGAAAGGTGCGTTGATGCGGCTCGGCTGGCTCCCTCAGCAATGAACAGCCAGCTTTGCGAATACGTAATAGTTGACGATGCGCAGACCCGCTCCGAGATATTGGATTCGATTGCTTACTGGGGAGGGGTTCCCAAACCTGCCGAGGGGTGGACTGCCGGGAAGAAGCCCTTGGCATATATCGTTGTGCTTATAAATTTGGATCGGGAAAAAGAATACGGCTGCGGCAGATCCAATGCTTTTATTGATATTGGGCTGGCGCTTGGTAATATGACTTTGGTTGCTTGGGAAGAGGGGATCGGCACTTGTGTTATGACCGGTATCGATAAAGAAAGAATCGGTAAAATTGTAAACGCCACCGATAGGTATGAAGCCGCGGTGTTGTTGTCACTGGGGTATCCGGATGAAGAAGTTGTCTTGGAAAAATCGGACGGTTCGATAAAACGCTGGGTTGACGAGGAAGGTGTGCGCCACGTGCCTAAGCGCAAGCTGGAGGATGTAATCCATCGAAACAGGATTGAATACTAACACAGCTCTCAACCGTCTTTGCGAGGAACGAGCCCTTGGGCGAATGACGTGGCAATCTCACTCTTGTCATCCTGCTTTTCCCCTTTTTGTCATCCTGAACGCAGTGAAGGATCTAAGAGGACGAGAAATACAGGCTATGAGGCGTCTTCGGCAAGCTCAGAATAACAAGTTATAAACGTCTTTGCGAGGAGCGAGCCGTCAGGCAAGTGACGTGGCAATCTCCAAGAAATTGATCTATATGAGATTCTTCGCTTCGCTCTGAAAGACAGAGGAGGATTGCTTCGCTGCGCTCGCAAAGACAATGGGTTAGCCGTTCGTGGTGAAGGATCTAAGAGGACGGGGAATATAAGCTGTTAGGTTGCCTCGGCAATAAAGAAGAGGCATCGTCCTACCGTAAAATTTGCAACCGAACGTTGCATTATCCGCTAACTCCCAGATTCTTCGACAAGCTCAGAATGACACTACTGTCTTTGCGAGGAACGAGCCGTTAGGCGAGTGACGTGGCAATCTCATACGGATTTAATTTTTTAGAGATTGCTTCGCCTTCCCTACGGGAATGGTCTCGCAAAAACAAGGTGGGTTGCTTCGCTGCGCTCGCAAAGACAATGGTTTAGCCGTTCGTGGTGAGCCTGTCGAACCATAACGGCGGTCGAATAGTAATCCTTATCTACTCCCGTTCGTTGGACCCTTCAACAAGCTCAGAATGACACTACTCTTAATCATCATCGGTGCTGATTCTTTCTTCACCTACCTTATCAGCCAATCGCGACATCAACTTAGACGATATCCCGATATGCATATGGGGCATTTTTACGGTAAACACTTTTGTGCCGTTATCAATAACGATAATGACGGAATCGTCGCCGGGGTAATCGTTTAAGATATCCATCACATCGCGTAATTGTTTTACATCGCCGGCCTCGTCCCCCGACTGCTTAAGCTTAACAGTCAGACGGCGTTTTTGACCGGATGCTTTTGTCGTTTCTTCAGTAGCTTTTGACGGCTCAAAAAAATCAGGTGCCACTACTTTTTTCGCCAATGTCTTGTCCTCCAGGTTATAAATACGTACGTGGTCGCATACCAGTTGAGGGCTATCACCCCTAACTTTAACTTTACCGTCCACTAAAAGAATGTTTCCTTCCAACCATAGGTCTCGGGTAGAAGCAAAAACGCGCGACCAAGCCATAACTTCCAGTTTGCCGTTCAAATCTTCAAGCACTACGCTGGCCGATACCTTCCCTTCTCTGCTCACAATATTACGAACGGAAGAAACCATGCCCGCCACTACCACCGTTTGCCCTTCCATTTCTTCGGTTACCTCTCCGCAAAGCATCGTATTTTCCACCATTGCTTTCTCAGCAAAGGGGCTAAACGGATGCTCGGAAAGATAAACCCCCAAGAGTTCTTTTTCCCAATCCAGTATTTCTTTACGCGAAACTTCTATTTTTTCCAATTCAAGTGTTGCCAAAGGAACATTAACGGTGTCGCCCCAAAGGTCAAACATAGTTGATTGTCCGCTGTCTTTCAATTGCTGTTCACGCTGAGCGGCCGACATTATAACCCCAATGTTACCTAAAAGGGTACCTCGTTCGCCGAACGAATCCATTGCTCCGGCTTTAATAAGGCTTTCCATAACCCTTTTATTAATTCCGCAAATATCTACCCGGCGGCACATATCTTCAATGGTTTTGTAATCGCCGTTGGCTCTTCTCTCTTCGATAATCGGTTTAACGGCGTTTACACCTACATTTTTAATGGCTTCCAAGCCGAAACGGATGGCCTGTGTTCCGTCCTCTGTGCTTTCAATCGTAAAATCCACCTCGGAACGATTGATATCGGGCGGTAATACTTTAATCCCCATCCGATGGCATTCGTCTATCGCAACGCCGATTTTTTCGGCTTGCCCGTCCGCCGCAATTAAAAGAGCGGTGAGGTATTCTATCGAAAAGTGGGCTTTAAGGTATGCCGTTTGATAGGCAATCAAGGCATAGTTTACGGCGTGTGCCTTGTTAAAGGCATAGCCGGCAAACGGTTCAATTAAGGCATAGACTTTTTCGGCAATCTCGGCGGTATAGCCGTTCTTCTCGGCGCCTTTAATGAAATTGGCTTTCTCTTTAACCATCACTTCGGCTTTTTTCTTACCCATTGCCTTGCGGAAGATATCCGCCTGCCCCAAGCTGTAGCCGCCGAAGGCGCGCACAATAAAAAGCACCTGTTCTTGATAAACAATAACGCCGTATGTTTCTTCCAAAAACTCTTTTAAAGCGGGGTGCGGATAGGTAATCGGCTCAATGCCGTATTTGGAACGAATAAATTTGGGAATTTGTTCCATCGGCCCCGGGCGATAAAGGGCAACCATGGCGGCAATATCGGAAAAAACTGTTGGTTTAAGCTCTTTGATATAACGCCGCATACCGCTGCCTTCCAATTGGAACACCCCCACGGTTTCCCCTGCCGCCAAAAGCTCAAATGTTTTGGCATCGTCCATCGGGATATTATAGCGGTCGATATCTATCCCGCGGTTTTCTTTAATAATTTGTTGCGTTCTGCCCAATGTCGTCAGGTTCGAAAGCCCCAAGAAATCCATTTTAAGCAATCCGATTCTGGCAATATCGTCCATCGGATATTGGGTCATTACCAACCCCGAATCCGTATCACGGCTGATTCTTTGCAGCGGGATATGATTTGTAAGCGGATCTTTGGAAATTACAACACCGGCAGCGTGGGTGCTGGAATGACGCGCCACGCCTTCAACACCTTTAGCGTAATCAACCAAGTTTTTGACAGCGGGTTCGGTTTCGTAAATTGTTTTGAATTCCCCGTTTTCTTCCAGCGCTTTATTGATTGTCATCCCAACCGCAAAGGGCACCATTTTGGCAACGCGGTCAACCTCACCGTACGCCATGCCCAAAGCACGTCCGGCATCACGAATGGCAGCTTTGGCTCCCAACGTACCGAAGGTTATAATTTGTGCAACGTGGTCTTGTCCGTATTTATGCGATACATAGTTAATGACCTCTTCGCGGCGCTTGTCTTCAAAATCCATATCGATATCGGGCATTTCACGCCGTTCGAGATTCAAAAACCTTTCAAAAACAAGCTTATGCGGAATAGGGTCAATATCGTTAATCCTTAAACACCTCAGCACTATACTGGATGCGGCACTGCCCCTAACATTTACCAAAATACCGTTTTCACGAGTAAACTTAACAATATCCCAAACTACCAAAAAGTAGCGCGCAAATTGAGTCTTTTCGATAACATCCAGCTCATAGCGCAGCCTTTCTTCAATCTCAGGTGTCGGGTTGGGATAAAAGTTCGGCATTTCTTGGTGACAGAGGTGTTCCAAATATTGGAACGGAGACATCCCGTCGGGGATTTCCACTTCCGGTAAATGCAAACGACCGAATTCCAATTCCAAATTGCACATATCGGCGATTTTAGCGGTGTTTTCAATCGCCTCCGGCAAATCTTGGAACATCTCGGACATTTCTTGGTGGCTTTTTAAATAAAAACCGTCATCGGCCATTTTCTTTCTTTTTTCATCTAAAACGGAAGTATTGGTGCCGATGCAAGTTAATAAATCTTGAAATTTGGCTTCTTCTTTTAAAATATAATGCACATCGTTGGTGGCAACCAGCGGAATATCAAGCTCTTTCCCGATTTTGATTAGTTCCTGATTGACCGGCTCCAACTCGGGAATAGGGTGACGTTGGAGTTCCAAATAGAAATTGCCGTCTCCGAATGTTTTTTTATACCACAACGCCGCTTCTTTGGCGTCTTCAATCCGCCCGTCTAAAATCAGGCGCGGTATTTCACCGGCAAGGCAAGCCGATAGTGCAATCAGCCCTTCATGGTGTTCTTCAAGGATTTCTTTATCCATCCTCGGACGATAATAGAACCCGTCCATGTTGGCTTTGGTAATCAGTTGTATCAGGTTTTGATAACCGGTATTGTTTTTGGCAAGCAGTACCAAGTGGTAACTCTGTTTATCGGCCGGTGTGCGGCTTTGGCGGCTGCCCGAAGCAACATACGCCTCACAGCCGATAATCGGCTTAATGCCGGCATCTTTTGCTGCTTTATAAAACTGAATCGCCCCGTGCATAACCCCGTGATCGGTAATTGCCAGAGAGTCCATTCCCAACTCTTTGGCACGATTAACAAGTTCGGGGATTTTGCACATTGCATCCAGTAAACTGTATTCGCTATGAACGTGAAGATGGGTAAACAACAAAGGGTCCTTTCACAGTAATAATCTTAATAATTATAGCATATCAGAGGCTTCAGAGACCCCCCAGCGCTTGAACAATAGGCCGCTTTTAACAGCCGCTTTCAGCCGAAATCTTGCAAAATTAACCCTATTCTGCCATTTAGTAGTACAATCTAACCGATGAACAAGTTGTTTTTAAAATATATTCAAATCCTTGCCCGCTGGCTTTTTATACTTTGTATCCCCGTTTTTTTAATATCCGGCTTTATCGCCGTTGCGGTTAACAGCCAGTGGCTCTATGAACACAGCTTTAATACCTACGGCGTTGAAGAAACGACCGGAATTGAAACTGTCGAGTTGGAAAAAGCGGCAGCGCAGATAATCGATTACTTTAACTCGTCGAATGAATATCTGGCAATTACCGTTATTAAAGATGATACCGATTTTGTGCTTTTTAACGATAAGGAAATCGAGCATATGAAAGACGTAAAGGGTTTGATTCGGTTGGATTACCGCGTTTTAACATTTACCGGCCTTTTTATGCTTCTGTTTATCCTTTTTTATTTTTATAAGGATAGAAACAGCGCATCCCGTATGACGGCATCGGCGGTTTTTGGCGGGGCAAGTATTACTTTTGGGCTGATTTTAATATTGGGGATAATGGCTGTTAGCGATTTTAACACCTTTTTTACCGCCTTTCATTTAATCAGTTTTACCAATGATTTCTGGCTGCTGGACCCAAATAAAGATTACCTGATAATGATGTTTCCGGGCGGCTTCTGGTTTGATGCTGTCATCTATATTGCCGCTTCAATCGCCGTAAGCGCAGTTATTCTCGGAATTGGCTCTTGGTACTATCTAAGAAAAACCAAAGCCGACAAAGCTCACAGCGATTAAACACGGACAAGTTCGACAGGCCTGAAAATAACACTAATATTTCAGATTGGCCTTGGTTTTATTCCACAAGTACGCATATCTCTTTTGCGGCCCCATAAAAAGCCAGCGAATTTGGAATAATGTTGAGTTTATAAAATCTTTCACGGTTTTCTCCTTATTTGATGTTTCTATCAAATATAACGGGGTTTAGCCGCAAAAGTTAGGGGAAAGATTCTTGTAAACGTAATTTTTAGGCAAAACTTATTCGATAACCAAAATAAGCCTGTACTTATCTTGCGGTATCGGTTTGCCGAGTTCCGGATACGGGGTAACTTTAAAAGAATACAAGCGGTTTTTATAGGTTAGTTTAGCGTAATCATTGCCGGCACCGGGGTAGATAAAATTAATCAGGCTGACTTTACCGCCCTGCGTGATCCTTACCGAACACTTAACCTCACCGGCCCAGACACATGTTGCACCCGTCGGGCAACGACTGTCGGCGGTAACTTTATCAAAGGTGATTTTAAGGTTTTCTTCGCTAACGGAAACGGTTTGGCCGGGGCGCAGCAATATCTCTTCTTTAAGGCGAACACTGTTATCGCACCCCGCCAAAAAAGAAGATAAAACGATAACCCCCAAAACCGCTAAAGCAAATGATGACTTCTTGTTCACAGATTCACACTTTTTTATAAAAATAAATCTACTTGCCGCAAGATCCGCAATCGGTAGAAGTGCAGGCAGAACAGCTTCTACCGCCTACCGTAGAACCGCTGCCGCTCGAATCCTTCGTATAGCATGCAAATTGCGAAAGAACTTTTGAAGAAGGAGTTTGGCATTGAGGACAATTCGCATCTGCATTAGCTTGATCAACTGAACGCAAAAGCTCAAATTTTGATTTACATAAAGGGCAAAAGTATTCGTATATCGGCATTATGTTCCCTCTTTAAAATTCTAATCCGTATTTTCTCCAAAGTCAAAAGCCTCGGTCTGTTTTTTGACCGTATCTTCCTTTGGATATATACTGTGTCTTATCACAAACAGAACAGGTGCCAAAACTATGGACACACAACAAACGGCTGATAAGCTAACAAGCTGGATAAAAGAAAAAGTAACCGACGCCGGCTTGCGCGGAGTGGTATTCGGAATGAGCGGCGGGATTGATTCGTCCGTAGTTGCCGCCTTATCTAAGAGGGCCTTCCCGGACACCGCTTTGGGGCTTGTCATGCCTTGCCACAGTATTGAACAAGATGCCTTGGATGCAATGGCAATGTCCGATAAATTTGCGATTAAAACCACAAAAGTGGCACTGGACAGCATCTATGACAGCCTTGTACAAATACTGTCAGCCGGTTTAGAGGCACCGCTTTCAAAGTTAACGCAGTCCAATATTAAATCGAGGCTGCGGATGATAACGTTGTACTCTTTTGCCAACCAGCTCGGTTATATCGTCGTCGGCACCAGCAATAAAAGCGAACTTTCCACCGGCTACTTTACCAAATACGGCGACAGCGGGATTGATATATTACCGCTCGGTAATTTGGTTAAGACTCAGGTCAGGGAGCTTGCGGAATATTTAGGAGTTCCCGAGAGGATTATCACAAAACCGCCCTCGGCAGGGTTCTGGCAGGGGCAAACCGATGAAACCGATATGGGATTAACGTACCAGGAAATTGATGAATACTTGGTTAGCGGAGCCGGTTCTGATGCAGTTAGAGAAAAGATAGAGGAAATGTTTGCCATCAGCGCCCATAAACGCAAAACCCCGCCCATCCCCGATTTTTAATTAATAATACTTAATATACCGATGCAATCTGCCAAAGCCCAATCCGTCGTTGACACTGAATCGTATCACCAGTATAATTTACTGGTGTTTCAAGCCGAAGTGGCGGAATGGCAGACGCGCTACGTTCAGAGCGTAGTGTCCGTACGGGCATGAGAGTTCAAATCTCTCCTTCGGCACCATTATCGTGCGCTTGTAGCTCAACTGGATAGAGCGCAGCCCTGCGGAGGCTGAGGTCGTGGGTTCAAATCCCACCAAGCGCGCCATTTATCACGGGCGGTTAGCTCAGTTGGTTAGAGCACCTGCTTTACACGCAGGGGGTCATAGGTTCGAGTCCTATACCGCCCACCATAAAGCTAATAAAAAAGCTTATGCCATAATTGACATAAGCTTTTTTATTAAATGGCGCTAATCAAGTTATTGCGATAGTTATTCTTTTATATCGGTGAGTATTGATATAAATTCGTCTTTATCTAGTCTAATTAAGTTACCCATAGTTTTCATCTGTAGCAAATCGTAATACCTTAGCCTATGCAGATAGCCATATAATCTATCCACTTTTCCCCTTGTAGACGTATCATAAATGACTATTCCTATTGCACCATTAACACTAGCATTTATGATGCTTCCTAAAATGTGTTTCGAGCTATTACAACTTCGATTTTTACCCCCTAATTCAATCTCGATAGCTAGATAACACCTTGAAAAGTCATTCCAACATTCATCAAACGCTTCATCATCCCAGGATATTTCTTTCACTATTCGCTTTGTTAGGGGATGATTTTTCATAACATTAGTATTGTCAAACGGAGTATCCATTTCCACCATGCCATTGAAAGGTCCTACAGCTATATCGAGTCTAGGTCCATATGTTTGTTTATGATTGCTTGAATGAGTATCGTATTTCAACGAATCCCACTCCTTTTTCACGTTGTCTTCTCCAAAAATCCTAGAGAGTTTGTTAAATATTAAGTTTTGATACTCACTTGTATTCATTGTAGTCACCTCTTGTAATTATACTACAGTTTAGTCATTCTAGTTTGATATAAAAAATAATTCATCAAATTTATTTGGGTATTTAAATTAATATTAAAAAATAATGGATAAATTATTGATAGATATAAAGGATTGGGATATAATCTGATAAGTATTTACTATAGAGTGAAAAATATGGATAAATTTTATAAAATACCATTGGGATTAATTGGCTTATGGTTAGCAATATTGGGAATACATGGGTTATACATACATTTTAATTGGGTAAGTTTAATATTTAGTGGCATGCACGCCGATATGTTATTTGGAGCAATTGATCTGCCAATTAATCTGTTATCTAGTCAAGTTGACTGGATGACAAATTCCTCTCTTCAGTCATGGTTTTTACCTGGAATAATATGTGCTGCAGGGATATTCTTAGTATATAAGTTCTTGTTGAACAAATAAGAATTACTAAACCGATTATATTCAATTATGATATATTTTAATGTCTCCTTCCAACTTTCATTGATAGAATTCCTTAGTATAAGATTCCACTTCCGGTTCTACAATCTTTCCCGTACTATCTATAGCCACTATTTGTAGTCCAACGTCTAGAAGACTAGTGTATCCAAAACTTCTTCTAGGACCACTATTGGTTAGTTAGAGTTTTACGCTAAGCGTGCCCCCTTTCCATCCACCACCGTCTAAAGTAATAAACCAACGATTACAAGAAGCAGATTGCCCCGATAGGATGTCCGTATCGTATATTGAAAGAAACTTTGTATAGTTGTTTGATATCCAAGTTTTATATGTTACAAACGGCTGAATCATTTCACCGACCAACGAGGCAATTTTTAATAAAATGCCGATAATAACCCGAAAAGTTGTTGACAAATACCTCTTAGCGGGATTATAACTAAATAAATTACCAACAGATGTATTCTATTTAACAGAGTCGGGGGATTGAAATGAAAAAATCTCTGTTTCATGATAGACTACTACTTCGCTGTCTTCTATCTACTGTTGCAATTCTACTAATTGCGCTACCCGTCAATATACTGCAACCGCAGCATGTTTCCGCAGCGGGAGGAACCTTTCCGGCGGCGCCTTTTAACGGTATGCAGATTACCTATGATATCTCCGGGGCTACCGTTACGGATACGGCGGACGTAGAGGGTTTCACAACTTCCAGAACCTTGCAGGGGAAACTGGGAACCGGGCAATTAACCGTATCGGGTTCAGCAAAAATGGGGAACGGCTACTATGCCGATATTACCGCTACCGTATCGTGCGATGGAAAAACAGACCAATTTGCTGCCAATATCCCGAGCGGATTCCCCGATTTCAATGAAGAATCTTTTAATATTTCGGTTCCAATTCCCAAAGGCGCAACCAGCGGCAGCTTTTCGATAAATATGGTCGGCCATTATAACGCCGGTACCCGCGGACTGGTTGTTAAAGGAACCTTCACTTCCGATACCGCTACCGGCATTACCACCTCGGCACAGGCAACCACTCAGATTCAAGAGGACCCGCCGCCGGGGCCGCTTGCAGGGAAACTCCCCACCCCCGAAGGGACAGAGAGCCATCGCGGATATATCGAAGAAATTATCGGGGGGCCGATTTACGTATCAGCGGATTCCCCGCTGCTTCCGCCGTCTCAGAGAACATGGGTTAAGTTTATGCCGGGAGATAAGAACATTTTACTGTTTGCAAATTGGACTGTCAGAACCCCTTCAGGTGCGGAAACAGTAATAAAATTTACAACCGGTGCCGTAAGCAGGCAAAAAGAAAGGAGCTGGTTCGATGTAGTGCCTAAAGTTCCGGTAACAACCCCTACTTTAGTGGTATGGGGCAGATTATTGGACGGCGTTGCCAATTTCTATTTTCCAAGGGGTAAAGCCGGGGCGGAGAAATACGAAATAGCTGTAAACCGCATCCATACCGGTATTAAAGGTACAAATTTTATTATCGAAGCAACGGAGCAGACGGAGGTGGTTAAAGTTATCGAGGGCACTGTTGAAGTGGTATTCGATAAAACCGGTGAGAGTAAAACATTGGGAGCCGGACAGCAAATATCGGCCACAGAAGCCGGACTCGGCAGTGTTTCCAGCTTCGATATAGAAGCGGAAAAAGCAAAGTGGGGCAGTTTTTACGCCGATCTTGAATCGGGCTCCTCTGCATGGGTCTGGATTATTATCGTAATTTTATTGCTGGCAGTCATTGCTTTATCCTTATTTATTTTCTTCGGCAGGAGAAACAGGGTGCCGGTTTGGCAGCAGAGCAGTCAATTCCCACAAACATATTATCAGCCTGTTTCGAGGTTCTGCGAAAATTGCGGCAGCCCGTTAGTGATAAACAGTAATTTCTGTGAAAATTGCGGACAAAGGAGATACCCGGGATAACAAGTATAAAATGCGGTAGTCCAAATTTAATCTGATACCCATTATATCAATATCGGGATTATTGGCCGGTGCGGGCTGTCGGCATTAGATGACGTCGTCCACCTTTTCAAAAACTTCCAACACAATTCCTTTACATTATCCTTTTTTACAGCATCTTACAAAATCGGATGCTTCTACTGACTTTTATGGTATCCCCAAAAACATCAAGACATGTGCAGTCGAGGTTATTCGTATTATGTTGTACAATAGCATTGGGAATGAAACGTTTTGAATTATTTGAACACACTGCGGATACCGGCTTTATTGCCTACGGCCGCACTTTAGCCGAAGCCTTTTCCAATGCGGCTTTAGCAATGTTTTCGGTCATGGCCGATTTAGACGAGTTTGGCAAAAAAGAAACCGTTACCGTTGAAGTGTGTGAAAACGACCTTGAAATACTCCTTGTTGAGTGGTTAAACAGTCTACTTTTTTACTTTGATACTCAGGGAATTGTCTTTACCGAGTTCAATGTCATCTCGATTAGCAAAAATTGCTTAAAGGCCGAGTGCCGCGGCGAAAAATACAACCCCAATCGGCACAGTCTTAAATTAGGGGTAAAATCCGCCACTTATCATATGTTAAAAGTGGATACGGTAAACAACACAGTTCGTGTCATTCTTGATATTTAGGAGGTAGACAAGATAATGAAAATGTTTGAAAAAATCGATGATTATCGTTGGCTTATCCCCCAAAGCTATAAAAAAGGGATGCGCGTCCCCGGGCTTATCTACGCTAACGAATCAATGCTTAAAGATATTGCCGGTGACCAATCGCCGGAGCAAGTGGCAAACGTTGCCTTTTTACCGGGGATTGTAAAATACTCGCTGGCAATGCCCGATATCCATTTGGGATACGGCTTTCCCATCGGCGGCGTTGCCGCAACAAGGCTCTCCGACGGAGTAATTTCGCCCGGCGGGGTCGGTTTTGATATTAATTGCGGGGTTAGATTATTGCGCACCAATCTCAATTACGATCAGGTTTATCCCAAAATCAAAGAACTGATGGATTCTCTTTATAAGAATGTGCCTTCCGGATTAGGTTCGCAAGGGAGGATTCGCCTTAAAAAGAACGAAATAGAAGATGTGATGGCGAACGGCTCGCGCTGGGCGGTAAAAAACGGATACGGAACATCCGGCGACCTTGAAACAACCGAAGAAAACGGGCAAATGGCAGGTGCTAACCCCGATAATGTAAGCGTCCGCGCCAAAGAAAGGGGGGCGCCTCAAATCGGAACTTTGGGCTCCGGTAACCACTTCATTGAGGTTGCCGTCGTTGATCGTATTTTTGAACCCGAGATTGCCAAAGGAATGGGGATTACTCAGACAAATCAGGTAATGCTTTTAATCCATTGCGGCTCGCGCGGGTTGGGGCATCAGATTGCCGGTGACTATACCAAGGAAATGGCTAATGCGATGTCCAAATACGGAATATATGTTCCCGACAGGCAACTGGCTTGTTGTCCGATTGATTCGCCCGAAGGGCGCGCATATCTGTCGGCAATGCGCTGTGCCGCTAATTTCGCCTGGGCTAACCGCCAGTGTATTGCCCACTGGGCGCGGGAATCCTTCTGCGAAGCCCTTGGCATGGGCGAGGGTGAAATCGGGCTGACAGGCGTTTATGACGTGTCTCACAACATCGCCAAGATGGAGAAGCATATTGTTGACGGCAAGCAAGAAACTCTTTGCGTCCACCGCAAAGGGGCAACCCGTGCTTTCCCCGCCGGACACCCCGACTTACCGGCAAAATATCAAAAGATAGGCCAGCCGGTTTTAATCCCCGGTGACATGGGCACTTTTTCATACATACTGACCGGAACCGAAAAGGGGATGCGGGAGACCTTTGGGTCCGTATGCCACGGAGCGGGGCGTGCAAAGAGCCGGGCCGCCGCCAAGCAAAGCATCAGAGGTAAAGCGGTAATGGCAGAACTGGCAAAACGCGGAATTGTTATTAGAGCCGGCAGTATATCCGCTTTGGCGGAAGAAGCACCCGAATCTTACAAAGACGTTACCGAAGTTGTTGAAGTGGTTCAAAATGCCGGTATTTCCAAAATCATTGCCCGCACGCGGCCGTTGGGGGTAGTAAAAGGATAGCAGGCGGGGATTTAGGAGCCTATTGTGCGTCTGGAATCCAAATCAGACTTGGCGGAATTATATTTAACACGCTAAGATGGCAGTTTTTTGTAAACCTTCGATGACTTCAACTGCACCAGATACATTGCCGCCAGCATCAGCGCCGCCCCCAAAACAATCTTTACCGTAAGCGGTTCGTTACCGATTAAAACCCCGAACATTCCGGCAAACAAAGGTTCAAGCGTTAAGATGACCGCCGTATGGGTGGGGGTAATCAGGGATTGCGCCCAAGTTTGAATAAAGAAAGCCAGCGATGTCGCAACAACGCCGGTTACAATAATCACAAACCATACCTGCGGATCGGTAGGGATAACAAGACCGGTCGGGACGGTAAAAAGCAGCAAAATTACAGCCATCGTCAGCATTTGAACGGTTGTAAGGTTGTAGGAATCATGCTGCGGAGACCACTTTCCCAGCCCCACGACATAAAGCGCCAGCGTAAAAGCACAGACGATTGTGAGGAGCTCTCCCGTACCGATTCCCAATCCGTTGTAGCTTATAAGAGCGAGGCCCGCAAACGATAACACTACCGCTATCCAAACATTTCCGGTTATCTTTTGCTTCATCCAAAGCCAAGCAAAAAACGGGGTTAAAATAATTGACAGCCCGGTAATAAATCCAACAACGGTAGCCGTGGAATAAACAAGGGCATATGTCTGGGTAATATAACTGGCGCCTAAAAATATGCCCAGGATTAAACCGTGCGACATCACCGGCTTATTAAGCGAGCGGATACTTCGCGGACGAATAACAATCATTACAATTGCCGCCACCGCAAAACGCAGTGCCAAAAAGTCCATTACCGGCATTCGGGCTACGGCTTGTTTAACGATAATAAACGACCAACCCCAAATAACGGTAATAAAAATAAGGGCGATAATCGCTAATTTATGAGATTTTTTCCAACCTTTAAACATACGGATAATCTAAAACACTCTTTCTTCAATAATAAAAAGGCAAAGTTAAACCAAAATCAAAATCGAATAAATATCAGTTCAATTTCTTGAAGAGGCAAGCAAACTACATTTGCAATATTTTACTGAGGAAATTTTTCGTACGCTGTTGTTTGGGGGCGGAGAAAAACAGTTCGGGAGAGTTTTCTTCAACAATATTGCCTTCATCCATAAAAATAATACGATCAGCCGCCGCCTTGGCAAACCCCATTTCATGGGAAACAACAATCATCGTCATCCCTTCTTTGGCCAGCTGAGCCATTACATCCAACACTTCTTTAATCATTTCGGGATCAAGGGCACTGGTCGGCTCGTCAAAAAGCATTACCTTTGGATTCATAGCCAGCGCACGCGCAATCGCAACGCGCTGCTGCTGCCCGCCGGATAATTGTCCGGGGAAGGCATTTTCCTTTTCGGGGATTCCGACTTTGTGAAGCAACTGCATCCCTATTTCGTACGCTTCCGTTTTTTCGCGTTTGCGAATCAAACGCTGTGCCAATGTTAAGTTATCAATCACTTTAAGGTGCGGGAAAAGATTAAAGCCCTGAAAGACCATTCCCACTTCGGAACGCACCGTGTTGATATTATGCGGATTATTCAAATCGATACCGTCAACTATAACGGAACCTTCGTCGTATTCTTCCAACCTGTTAATGCATCTAAGCATAGTGGATTTACCGGAACCGGAGGGCCCGACCACGACAACAACCTCACCCTCGTTTACTTTCAGGTCGATACCGCGCAAGGCCTCAACCTTACCGAAACGCTTGTGAACATTTTCCATTATTATAATCGGTTCGGGCATTTTATCTCTCAAATTTAGATCGTTTTTCAATATACGAAACAACTCTGGCGGCAATTAATGTCATTATAAGATAGAGTAACGCCACCATCAGCCATGTTTCAATCGGGTTAAAGTGCGCTGCCATAAACTCGCGCCCTTTTCTGGTTAAATCGGCAACCGCCACAACGCTTACCAATGAGGAATCCTTTAACAGCGCGATAAACTCATTTCCCATCGGCGGCAGAATTACGCGGAAAGCCTGCGGGAGTACCACATATCGCATGGCCTGGAAATAGCTCATTCCCAACGAACGTGCCGCTTCCATTTGCCCGCGAGGGACACTGCTTATACCTGAGCGAACAATTTCACTCATATAAGCGCCGTAACAAACCGTAATCGCCACAATTGCGGTTACAATCGGGTTAACACGATATTGAATAAGGGCTTCAATCCCCAGCCACAAGCCCAGCTTCTGAATAATAACCGGCGAAGCGAAATACCAGCCGATTAGCTGTACCAAAAGCGGAATACCGCGTACCACTTCAACATAGAGGGAAGATATTCCAAAAAAGAGCTTGTTCTTGGATAACCGCCCAAGCCCTCCCGCAAGCCCCAGAATAAGCATCAGAAAATAGGAAACCACGGTCACAACAATTGTAACCAGTATTCCCGACTTGGCAAAAACAACAATGTCTTTGAACGGGACGGGCTGCAACATAACAAGCAGTACTATTACTGCGGCAACAACTACAACCAACCACCACCAAGCATCTTGGCGTAGGTTTACTTCCCCACCGGTAACAAAGCTAAGCTCCCTATTAGGGGCATCTTTTTTATACTTTTCCATTTACCCAAAGCCTTGGGGGCATAAAGCCCCCATGCGTTACATTCTAATTAGCTAACCAACCACTTTTGGACTAATCTGTCGATAACACCATCGGCAATTGCTTCAGCAAGGGCATCGTTAATTTTGTCTACCAATTTGCTGCCCTTGGGGAAAGCGATTCCGTATTCTTCGATTGTCGGGAATTCGGCGACCGATTTAAGGTCGCTGTATTTTGAAACATAACCGCTCGCTACCGGGGTATCGCAAACAACGGCATCAAGCTGGCCGCTGCGAAGTGCAACAAATGCCATTCCGATTTCATCGTAACCGGTTACGTTAACACCGTCTACGGCGCTGGCTTCATCATCACCGGTTGTACCGGACTGTACGCCAACTTTCTTACCGACCAAATCGGAAACACCCGCTATCGCGCTGTCGGCCTTGGTAACAATAACCTGCTTAGCAATAAAATACGGATCGGAAAAATCCATATCGGTTTTTCGATCTTCTTTAATCGTAATCGACGAAATGGCGGCATCATAGGTGCCCTGAGAAACACCGGCCAGCAGGGGATCCCACTCAACATTAACAAATTCAAATTCAATGCCTGCACGCTCGGCAATTTCGGTGAACAAATCGATATCAAACCCTACGATTTGATTGGCGGCCGTGTCCACATATTCAAAAGGCGCCCAAGTGGCATCCGTTGCGACACGTATTTTACCGGAATCGGTACCACATGCCGAAAAGATTAAACTGCCAAACAAGACCATCGCTATCACGAAAGAAAACAATTTCTTCATGCCTATCTCCTTTTTGGTAATTAGTTTGATACATAATAGCAGACTTGACCGCGGTTGAAAAGTGTAGCGGCGCTTAAAAAGACAAAAGAAACAAAAAATTGTTGTCAAATTCAAATACAGCCGAAGCGTTTTAGCTCAATATCAATTGAATTTTTACGGAACTTGGCTAATATCTTCTCTTTTTATATTGCTCAACGGCATATTCCACCGTTCCCGAAACCCCGCCGAATACATACACTCCGGCTTCAACCAGAACTTGGGCCGCACCGCCCCCCATCGCCCCGGTTAAAACCGCGCCGACCCCGGTTTCGGCAACAAGCGCCGCTGACAGCCGCCCCACGCCGCGCTCGGAGTCATCTTCAACACCCTCAATCACCGTATATTCCATGGTTTCGGTATCTATCAAAATAAACCACTTGGCGACACCGAAATTAGGGTCAACTTCAGAATCCAAAGTGGTCCCTTGAGCGGAAATTGCAATATATGTCGGGTATTCAAACGAACAGCCCGACGGAAAAATTACACCTGAAGTTAGGAAGATAGCGGAAATACCCCAAAAAATAAGTTTCTTTAACATTGTCGCACCTTTACCTTTGTTAACAAAGACTGCCCCAAGCGCCCGATTTTACTTTATTGCGCTAAACGTTCATAATTTCATTATTATACTAATTATAATTCAATTCAAAATTCTATGAAAGGCACACCGAGTGCATCGTTGTGCACAGGAATATAAAAAAGCATGGATAATAATGTTACCCGCTTAGATTACAACGGGAAAGATATAATTTTAATCGCCACCGCACACGTATCCGAACAAAGTGTAGAACTTGTCAAAAAAGTTATTGAAGCAGAAAGACCGGATAGCGTTTGCGTTGAGCTTGATGAAGGCCGTTACAAAAGTATCCTAAACCCCAAAGCCTGGGAAAACACCAATATCGTCCAAATAATTAAAGAAAAAAAGGTCGGCTTTATGCTTGCCAATCTCTTTTTAAGCGCCTACCAAAAAAAGATTGCCCGTCAATTAAACGCCGTTGTCGGCAGGGAAATGATGCAGGGGATCGAAAGCGCCAAAAAAGTGGGGGCCGAGCTTGTTTTAGCCGACCGCCAAATTCAAATTACCTTTCGCCGCATCTGGAAAAAACTGGGATTATGGGGCAAGATTAAACTTTTTTACAGCTTCCTTTTTTCATTTGTTGATAGCACCAATACAAAAATAACCGAAGAAGAAGTCAACAAAATGCTGGAAGCCGATGTCTTGGAGTCGGCGATTTCCGAAATCCGTAAAGAGTTTCCCGCAATCGGGGAAGTGCTTATCAGCGAAAGAGACCAGTATCTGGCCTATAAAATAAAAGGGGCGCCGGGGAAAAAGATTGTAGCCGTCCTCGGCGGGGCACACGTTCCCGGTGTAAAAGAGGAAATCTACAAAGCGCAGGATATTGCAAAATTGACCCACGTTGCCAAGGGCAGCCCAATATTTAAAATAATCGGTTGGGCGATTCCCGTGGCAATTATCGGGCTGATTGCGTACGGATTTGTTATTAATATTCAAACCGGCTTAGG
Organism: Dehalococcoidales bacterium; assembly: GCA_041656115.1. NCBI lineage: Bacteria > Bacillati > Chloroflexota > Dehalococcoidia > Dehalococcoidales > Dehalococcoidales bacterium. The sequence goes on from JBBAED010000004.1 coordinate 88,229, forward strand.
CCAGGTAGCGTCCTGGTTTTTTTGGAACAGCATCATCGCCGGCCTCTTTACAATGCTGGCACTCGGGCACCCTCTCAGTGTTCTGACTTCTATGGTCGCCTCACCATTTACTTCTCTAAATCCGCTGATTGCCTGCGGATGGCTGACAGGGCTGGTAGAGGCCTCATTAAGAAAACCGACGGTACAAGATATGAATAATATTCCCGAAGATATCTTCAGATTTAAAGGCTTCTTTAAAAACCGCTTCTTGCGGGTCTTTTTGATTATCGTAATGACTAATTTAGGCAGCTCACTGGGCGCTTTTTTGGCCGGAGCCGATATTATTCGAAAACTCTTCCAGTAGGTTTACCTCTTAAAACAACGGGCAATCGGGGTTGAAGTTAAGATGCGAGTCTTTATTTTTCGATTCCGATTAGTTTAAATGGTATGATATTCCCAATATGAGAAAAATTATCATCCCGTTATTTTTGCTGCTTGTTGCTCTCGCAATAGTGATATACGGGGTATATCAGGAAAAACCGGCTGAGCCCCCAATTTCCGGTGAAATCAGCGTTCACTTCATTGACGTCGGGCAGGGTGACGCAATTCTTATTGACTGCGGCACTACGGAAATCTTGATTGACGGCGGCGACCGCTCTTCGGGAATTGCCGAATATTTAGAGAAATACGTTGACGGGAATTTGGAAATCGTAATTGCCACTCATGCCCACGCCGACCATATCGGCGGATTACCGTCGGTTCTTGAAAGATTTACGGTTGAACAAGTCTGGTATGACGGCTACACATATTCGTCAAAAACCTTCACCGATTTTATAGCTGCAAGCACGGCAGGAGATACCGAAATACATATCGCCAAACGAGGTGACATAATCGGTATTGAAAATTTATCCCTGCATGTTCTGCATCCCGATGTTACTTCGAGCGATCTCAACAATAACAGCATTGTTCTGAGCTTTCAATACGGCGCGGTCAGCTTTTTGTTTACCGGCGATGCCGAAAAGAAAGCCGAGCAATCTATGCTGGCTTCTCCGTTTGTTTCAATCCCCAACACAGATATACTAAAAGTGGGGCACCACGGTTCAAGAACGTCATCAACCGCGGAATTTCTTTACGCTCTGATGCCGGAGGTTGCCGTCTACATGGCCAAAACCGATAACAGTTACGGGCATCCGCACCCTGAAACGATTGAAGCGCTTTTAAATATCGGCGCCGATATTTACGGAACCGATACCCATGGCACAATTATAATTACCACCGACGGCGAAACGTATTTCATTAACACCGCAAAATAATTTTAGGGTTTTTCCACTGGCTTTGATACCGGTCAGACTTCTGTAAGAACAACCGAAGACACAACCTCAACAATAGGGGAAAGATTTGAAATTAGACCGAAGAATACCAACGCAATCGAATCGGTCTACCGCAGGATGACAATAACTTTAGATAATACGACACGCTCAAACGGTAAAGTTTGGACTAAATAAAGCGGAATCAAGATTGGAGCAGCAATTATCCTTCGATAAACTGTCCCTTTTCGTAACTCCCAAGCACCTTAATAAAAGAGGCATATTGTTCCAAGTTCTTCAGGGCCCTTCGCGTTTCCGGTTTATTTATACCGGTTTCAAAATCCATATAAAAACTGTATTCCCAGTTACGGTTTATAACGGGGCGTGATTCCAATTTGGATAAGTTAATCCCCTCATCGGCAAAAACCTTCATACACTGGAAAAGGCTGCCCGGTATGTTTTTAGCCCTTAAAACAATGCTGGTTTTGTTTGCATTATCGGGATAATTTTCTTTGCCTGAAATAATCAGAAAGCGCGTATAGTTATTTTTATCTTTGCCGATATCCTTGGCAAGGATACGTAAGTCATACAACTTTGCCGAAAGGCTGCTGCTGATTGCCGCCGCATGGGTCAGCCCCTGCTCTCTTATCAAGCGAACGCTGCCGGCAGTGTCGTCCGTTTCGATACGCACTATTTGGGGGTGCCTGGTAAGGAATTCCTCGCATTGCGCCATCGCCAGCGCATGGCTGTAAACCTCTTTAATATCTTCCATTTTGACACCCGGAAGCGCCAAAAGATCAAATCTTATTTTTAAATAGGACTCTCCGACAATTTTGGCATCGTGTTTTAAAAGAAAGTCGTAATTTTCCAAAAATGAGCCGTAAATAGAGTTTTCAATGGCAACCACACCGTAATCAACCAACCCTTTTTTAACATCTTCAAAAACTTGTTGGAACGTTGCTCCCTCGATAATTTCGGAATCATCGGGGAACTTATCCCTGGCGACAATATCATGAAAGGAACCGCGCTCACCCTGTATGGATATTTTAACCATTTTAAACCCCCAAACGTTACGGCATAAAACAAAGCATTTTGCTCTAATAATATAACCCTCTGCAGAAGAGAATACAAGAGATATAAAGAATTATTGGCATTAGAGGGTATTGACATATTAATTATATCTGGTAAGATGGAATTAAGGGGATTGTAATAAAAACGGAGTTCAAGCGACGTCCCCAGTAACTTGCGAAAGGAGGGTGTGTATCGATGATTTTTGAACTGCACTGTAGATGGAATTTTCCTTACCGAGGCTCCTCGCTGGTTAGCGGTGAAGGAAACTAAAAAAGGAAACAACCCAAGATCATGATAATCAGCGGGGAGCGAGCGAAGGTTTCCGAGCTCCTCATAAAATAAAACTCCCGAAAGAGTATCTGGTTAGATAAATCAGGCGGGAGGAGTAGGAAGCGAACTAGCAGGCTCCGGTGAAAAATCCGGAGCCTGTTTTTATTTTCTGAAATTATTAAAAAAATAGCCCCAAAAAGGGTATTGACATCCGAATTATATTTGATAGAATGAGAGTAGAGGGTAATAATAAAAAAAGGAGTCCAACCAATAGCCCTCAATAACTTGCGAAAGGAGGATGTTGTTTATTAGATGCACGATATCTTAGCTCTACATTGTAGATGGGACGAAGATCCTACAAGCTCCTCGCTGGTTAGTGGTGGAGGAAGTTAACAAAGGAAACAATCAAATATCTTAATAATCGGCGAGGAGCGGGCGAAGGTTTCCGAGCTCCTCAAAAGATAGAACTCCCAAAAGAGTATCTGGTTAGATAGATCAGGCGGGAGGAGTAGGAAACGAATCAAACAGGCTCCGGTGGGAAAATCCGGAGCCTGTTTTTATTTCCAAATATTCTTAATTCAAGACAAGGGACGGTAAAAATCGCCAGCCGCCAAGCGGATTAGCTATTTAACCGCCACATGAATTGCCGCCGCACCGAAAAATAGGCGCTTAAAGGTAACTGCGGAAAACCCCGATTTCAGAAGCAAATCACTTAGTTCTTCGGCGCCGTAGTAGTTTGCCGCCGAATTACCCAAATAGGTATAGGCAATACGATTCCCCGAAACAAGCTTCCCGATAAAGGGAATAAAATGTTTGAGATAGCGGCGATGGAAATATCGGATTACCCGCGCATTGGGGCGCGGCTGGCTGGATTCGGCAATAACAAATCGGCCGCCGGGCTTTAAAACGCGCAATATCTCGGCAATATGCCTATCGGCCATCCCGTTTTTGTATGTAAGGTTACGGAAACCGAAACCGATACACAGGCAATCAAAAGAATTGTCCGGGAAGGGTATGTTGGCAATATCACCGTTAACAAAATCCACATTGTAACCGTCTTTTTGAGCCTTTTCGATTGCCACATTAAGCATCGGCTGGCTGTAATCCAAACCGGTAACTTGCAGATCGTACTTGGCAAACTTAGCAACCGTTAAAGCTAAATCACCTGTACCGCAGCATATATCGAGTACCGATTGCGGTTTGGCTTTCAAGCTTTCCCTTGCCGCCTTATTTCTCCATCCGACATCCATTCCCAAGGTAAACAAACGATTAATTAAATCGTAATTCTTGGGGATAGATTCAAAAACGTCGTTATGCAAAAAATTGCTTTGCTTGCGGCATTTATCGTTTAATAAAGCTTGGTTAGGAATATTTTCCGTCATCTTTTTAAATCACCTTATCCAAAATATATCCGATACCCAACAAAACGTGGGTTGAAAGTATAAACATAACATTACTGCCCATCGCCGGAATGAATTGATCCATATTATCGTATTGCCTGGCACCGTAAATCGTTTTGATTGCCAGCGGCAGGCTAAGGAGGGCAATTAAACAGGCCACCGGCATTATAACCGTATCGGTAACAATCGTAGCAATCACACAGCCGACTATCCAAACATAAACGGCAATTGTCATCGCCACAAAAAACTTGCTCGCTTTTTCCAACCCGAAAACAACCGGGGTGGTACGCCTTTTGCCGATTTTATCGGCCTCAACATCGGGGAATTCGTTTAGCAGTAAAAGATTATGCACCATAATGCCCGAGGGAACCGCCGCCAAAAGAACAACCCAGCTGTATTCACCGGTTTGCACAAAATAAAGACCCAGAATCGGCATAAGCCCCAGGCCGACACCCGGAGACCATTCAGGCCATGTTGTTTTTAAAATGACGGGGGTATACAAAACCAGGATTATACCGGCAACAACAACCAGCGGTATTAGCTGCCAACCGCTGACAATAAAGAAAAAGATGCCAATCCCCAAGGCAATAAGCGAAGTAACAACGCCGACACCCAGCGCTTGTTTCAACGGCAGTTTACCCTCGGGAACCATTCCGCTGCCGCCGGAAAACGGCGTGCGCTTAGTGTGCAGATCAACACCGCTTTTGTAGTCGAAATAATCGTTTATGGCGTTAACGCTGCCGTGGGTTAAAGTCAGCCCCAAACCGGCAAGCAGGGCATACCAAATATTAAAAGATCCGTAATACCAAGCAATAGCCGTTCCCAAGAAAGTCAGAACAACGGAAAGGACTAAAAATTGCGGCCTTGTTTCCTTAATCCAAAGCGCCAGTTTCCCCATATTAACTCCCCTTCAAATAATCGTATAATTTTACTGTATCACCTATCTTGGCGGCAAATATTGACACGGCACTGCCGTCTTTTAATGCAATTTCAAGATAGCCGCTTGAACCGATATAAGCCAATAGTCCGGCTCCCACGGCATAAGTTTTAGAGATTCCTTTTATCTTTTCTTGACCTATTTCAATAATAACGGAATCAAAGCTAACCGGAATATCGGCTAATTTAATGTCGGTTATCAAGTTCCCGAAGCGGTCAATATAAATAATATGCCCCATAACCGCACCTTTAGTATCAACGTAAGGTTCCGGAAGCGGTAGAACCTTCACCGTTTCCGCCGGCTCTCCAAATTCTATCGGGTTTTTCCCTAATGTAAGATAAGCCGCTATCGGCGCAAAAATATCGCGCCCGTGAAAGGTATTGCTAACCTCCGACGATAAAAAAGAACCTTCTTTAATTTTATACACCTTAAGGCCAAACTTGGCATCAAACCCGGTTTTAACAGGCAAATCCCCGCCCATCTTAGGAGACCCCAAGAGATAAGGTTTTAATACATAGCTTAGCGAGCCGTTATCAGGGGTAACAAAAAAGCCCAAGGCGGTTTCGGCAATAATAGCGGAGCGAGCGGTGCCAACCTCGGGATCCACGACAACAACATGCACGGTATCCGCAGGGAAATAGGGGGCAGTCGTTCCCAATACAAAAGCCGCCCGGAAAATATCCTGCGGCTTTATTTCATGACTGATATCAACTATTGTTACCTTGGGATTAATCCCCAGTATCACGCCCTTCATTGCGGCAACATAGCCGTCACTTAAGCCGAAATCGCTGGTTAGCGTTATCAAAGGAGTGATACCGTTAGCCCTATCTTAATTCAATTTGAGAATCAGGAGTGCGACGGCGATAAATAATATTACGATTACAACAGTCAGTTGAAAAATAGTTTTTTCCAACCCGCGCCTGGTGCGGTAAACGGAATCGGCCTGCCCGAAAATACCGCCAAGCCCGCCGCTGCCCTTTGTTTGCAATAGAATCAAAGCCACCAGCGTTACCGAAAGCACCATCTGGGCAATAATTAAATAGGTTTCCATATTATTCTTCCTCTAGTTTCTTTTTAAGTAGTTCGGCAGCCATGTTCGGGTTGGTTCTGCCTCTGGTGGCACGCATCATTTGCCCAACCATAAACTTCAGCGCCTGTTCCTTCCCCGCGCGGTAATCCGCTACCGCCTGAGGATTGGCAACAATAATTTCAGCGGCACATTTCTCAATTTCCGCACTGTCGCTGATCTGACCCAAACCCTGTTCTTTTATAATTGTATCGGCATCTTTGCCGCTGTTATACATTTCTTCCAAAACCGCTTTGGCACTGGCCGTGCTAACGGTTCCGTCAAGATTAACTTCCAACAAACGCACCAAACGCTCGGCAGGCACTTTTTGCCCAAAGCCTTCGATATCCGTGGAATTAGCATTGATTATCCCACTTATGGAACCCAAAAGCCAATTGGCGATTTCCTTCGGCGCAATATTTTTACCGGCTTTAACCGATTGTTCAAAGTATTCCGCCATTGCCTTTGCAACTGTCAGCAAGTTTGCATCGTAAAGAGGCAACTCGTACTGCGACATAAACCGGTCGCGGCGCGCTTCGGGCAGTTCCGGCAAATTCTGCCTGACTTTATCCACCCAATCGGATGAGATTGTCATCGGAGGGATATTGGGATCAGGGAAATAGCGGTAATCGTGAGCCTGCTCCTTGCTACGCTGAGAAACCGTCTTACCGTATTCTTCATCCCAACCCCTGGTTTCTTGAACAATCTTCTCGCCCTTTTCAAATGCCTTGCGCTGTCTTACGGCCTCATACTGAAGCGCTTTATAAACAGCCTTAAAACTGTTCATATTCTTAACTTCAACCTTGGTAAAGTATTCTTTGGTTCCCATCGGACGAATACTGATATTGGCATCACAACGGAAACTGCCCTCTTCCATATTGGCATTGGAAACACCGAGGTATTGCAATATACTGCGCAGTTTAACCAGATATTCACGCGCTTCTTCCGCAGAGCGCATATCCGGCTCACTGACAATTTCCATTAAAGACATACCCGAACGGTTAAAATCGGCCAGGGTATAGGATTCGCCGTTTTCGGAATGATAATGAGAAAGCCTGGCAACATCTTCTTCCAAATGTACGCGTGTTACCCCGATTTTCTTTTTTTCTCCGTCAACTTCAACTTCCAGCCAGCCGTTGGTTCCGGCAGGATATTCAAACTCCGATATTTGATATCCTCTGGCCATATCCGGATAAAAATAATTCTTGCGATCGAATCTGTTAAAGTCGGCAACGGTGCAATTTAATGCCAACGACGTCATTATCCCGAACTCAACCGCCTGTTTATTAAGTAACGGCAAAGTACCCGGCATCCCCAAGCAACCGGGGCAAACATGGGTATTGGGGGGATCTTTGGAATAGTCGGCATCACAACGGCAAAACATTTTACTTTTGGTTAACATTTGAGCGTGTACTTCGAGCCCGATTATCGTTTCAAATTCCACTTCTTTGCCCCTTTGAATTGAATAACTTATTCAGTATAACAACATTACAAATAACTGACAAGGCAATATCAGGAATATAAGAAGGGGAACAAAACAAAAATTAAAATTATTTTATGACGGTGAAAGATTGTAATATCCGTCAAAGCATTGCCGGACAGAGTCTGTTCCGACGCAAAACAAAAGGGATTCGATGGTGAGCAAAACTTATCGAAAGTATGCTATAATCTGATTTATCGGGGCTGTAGCTCAGCTGGGAGAGCACTGCGTTCGCATCGCAGGGGTCAGGGGTTCGAATCCCCTCAGCTCCACCAAAAATATGATTGTTTTAGCCACTCTTTTTGTCCCGTTTCAAAATTATTGAGCTTATTATTTGCTCTCAATATCCAGTTTTTTTATTGCCCCATACTTGCACCATTTCACACAATCTCCGCATTTTATACACTTTTGTTCATCGATTACATATATTTTCCCACGTTCCCCACTGATTGCCTCTGCCTTGCAAGCTCTTTTACATTTGTCACAACTACGGCATTTTTCAGCATCAATCTGATACCGATAATAAACTGTGACCGACTTTTCTTTAGGCTCCCTAGCTGCATTCTTTTTGAGATGAGATAGTATATCCTTTAGCATTTTACGACTTCTTCTTTCTTTAACAACCTATACATACTCCTATAAAGCTCCTGATTACAGCATTTGGCTGTAAACTTGTATTTTTGAAATGTTCCAAACCGATAGTAAGTCAAACGGCCCATCGTTCATTCTTAAGACACTTGTTGTATTTTTTATATTCCCTTGAATCAAGCCACTCACGCCTGATTCGCAAATTGGGATTTTAACCTTGGATGCTCTGCCATCCGACTGTTTCGATGCAAGCTTTGCTGCTAATGCGTATAAAACATTGATATCTGCCACTTTTATGCAATCCAATATTGGTGCATTTTTATCATAGCAAGGGAATCATTTCCTCTCATGAAATGGCATTGTTTTTCTTTTTTCGTCTAATCGGTTGATTTACCGTAAAAAAGATCGCTAAGATCAGTGAAAAAGCGTAATATCGCAGCTTGCTCATCGTCGCTGTAGTTCTTAAAAAAGGTCAGCCACTCTTGTCTGGCTTTGTTATGAATTTTTTCATGCTTGTCATAAACAGATTGCCCACTCTCAGTAAGCCGAAAATAAATTTCTTTGTTATTGTCCGGCTCCCGATAACTTTCGATTAAGCCCTTACTTATTAACCTTTTGTTAATTTTACTCACACCTGCCCGTGTTAAATCCATCTGTTCTGAAATTTTTGTTACATTCGGGCGGGCAATCGTACCAATATAGTCAATACAGTGCACTTCCGTAAGGCTGATTTCATCCAACAGGCCATCTTGATTATGCTGAAATACATCCGGATGTTCCTGTATTTTTATAAAAATGTCTAAGATTTTCAGAGCTTGATTCAAAATGTCCTCCTTTATTGTTAACAAGTTAACAATAGTAATTTACCACAATGTTTGTTAACATGTCAACAATAATTTTTTCAAATCCGCTGTGAATTGAAATGGTTTTGCCCTGTTTAGCCTGAGCCTGTCGCCCCGTAACGACAATCAAAAGATAAACTTTTCTTTGCGAGGAGCGAGCCTTCAGCAAATTACATGGCGCCCACTCCATCGTCTTTGCGAGGAGTGAGCCGTTAGGCGAACGACGTGGCAATCTCATTTTGTCATCCTGAATGAAATGAAGGATCTAAGAGGACAGGAAATATAGGCTATTAGATCTTTTCGGCGACAAAAAGAGAGGCAACGTCCTACCGTAAAATTTGCAACCGGATGCTACACTATCCTTTAACCCCTAGATTCTTCGGCAAGCTCAGAATGACAAATAGGAGGACTTCAGCCGTTCGTGGTGAGCTTGTCGAACCATAACGGCGAACGAGTAGCAATCCTAGTCTTCGCCCGTTCGTTTGACCCTTCGACAAGCTCAGGGCGAACGGGACGAAGATGTCATCCTGAATGAAATGAAGGATCTAAGAGGACAGGGAATCTAGGCGATTAGGTGAGCTCAGCAACAAAAAGAGGCAGCGTCTTACTGTAAAACCCACTACCGAACGCTGCGCTATCCTTTAACCCCTAGATTCTTCGGCAGGCTCAGAATGACAAGTTATAAACGTCTTTGCGGGGAGTGAGCGTTAGCGAACGACGTGGCAATCTCATTTTGTCATCCTGAATGAAATGAAGGATCTAAGAGGACAGGGAATCTAGGCGATTAGGTGACCTCAGAGTCAAAAAGAGGTAACGTCATACCCTAATGTAACCAAACAGTACACTATCCTTTAACCCTTAGATTCTTCGACAAGCTCAGAATGACAAGTTATAAATGTCTTTGCGAGGAAGGAGCGTTAGCGAACGACGTGGCAATCTTTAAAGATTTATATGAGATTCTTCGCTACGCACTGAAAGACAAGGTATATTTATTGGAGATTGCTTCGCCTTCCCTTTGGGAATGGTCTCGCAAAGACGGAGGAGTATTGCTTCGCTTACGCTCGCAAAGACATTAGAGGATTTATTAGGAAGCGGTCTCACAAAGGGAAAGTTTCTACTCTATCCCCGCTAAATCTACCTTCTCCAAGCGCAAAAGAAACACCTTCTTATCAAGCCCCCCCGCGTAACCGGTTAGGGTTCTATCCGATCCGATAACACGATGGCAAGGGATAATGATTGAAATCGGATTATGCCCCACCGCCCCACCAACCGCCTGAGCCGACATCGAAGCCAGATTACGTTCTTTGGCGATTTGTTTGGCGATTGCGCTGTAGGTGGTAAGCTCGCCGTAAGGTATCTCTAAAAGTATCTTCCAAACCGCCTCCTGAAAAGAAGTTCCTTTGGGGGCAAGTTGAAAAGTAAGCGAAGGATTGGCGCCTTTGAAATAGTCGCTAAGCCATGCCGTTAAATCTTTAAAGATCGGGAGTTCGGGTTTGTTACTCCAAATATTCGCACTTTGCGGATAATACTTTTGTTTATTAAACCATAATCCGGTCAGGCCATTTTCCGTTGCTGAAGCCGTAGCCGTTCCGAGCGGGGTTTCAATCTCACAAGTATAAATTAAATCCGTTGCGTTACTGTTTTTCATTTTGCGCCTCCGATTTAAGTGAATACCATAGGTTAACGGTAGCATAAGACCGCCAAGGTTTCCAATTTTGCGATAAATCTAAAATTTCTTTGGGGGAAAGCCCCGGTAAGGCAATTTTAACACCGTAATCGGTATGTGGGAAAGCATCCGGATGGCCAAAGATACGCATCGCAAAATACTGGAGTGTCCACGGGCCGATGCCTTTAATTTGCTTGAATTTTCCTAATTCTTCGAACGGATCGGCCCACTCGGCAAAAGAAGCCTTCCCATTTGCGAGGACCTCAGCCAAGCCTTGGATTGAACGTGAGCGGGAACCGATAATCCCCAAACTCCCCAGGCGGTCTTCAAGTGGCGGTTCTATTTTTAAAATCGCTTCAGGGGTCGGAAAAATAACGTTCAAATCTTCAAAAGGCGTTTCAATTTTTTCGCCGAAGGCATGAGCCAAGCGCATCGCCAGCGTTCTTGCTGCCTTAACGGTAACCTGCTGGCCTAAAATAGCACGAACAGCCGTTTCAAACGAATCAAAATGCCCCGGAATCCGCAAGCCCTCGTTACACTCCCCCTGTAAATGCTTTTTCAAAGCGCCCAGGTTCCCGTAAATCACTAACGGGTCGGCATCAAGGTCAAAAAGCTGCCTTATTTTATAAAGCAGTTTTGATAACACCGGTAACAGCGATACGGGAAGAGTAACCGATAGCGAATTAGTTTCGGGGCGGTTCGCAACCGCAATCCATCCCCGAAAAGCCGTGCCCCCTTTGGCAATACTTACCGTACGGTAATAGGTACCGTTTACAACTCTTTCAATCCCTGCAACCGCACGGTTATCCAAAAATTCAATCAGTTCGCCCCAATCATACGGCGGCCGATAACTTAACGATAGGGTAATTTCACCGTTTTTTGCGGCGTTTGTTTTTAACGTTTTTCGAAGGGAATCAACGGCCAGTTTATATTTATCTTGAAATGCCTCTTTTAAATCTTGTTCGCTCGCAAATCCTGCGGACAGCGCAATTTCATGCAAGGAGAGAGCGGTATCGGTTAAAAGACGTTTGGCAAGAAGCATTTTATGGGTTTGCCAATAGCGCTGCGGGGTAACCCCGTATTCGGCTACAAAGCTTTGCTCCAGATATTCGGTGCCGACATTAAGCCTTTCCGCCAAATCGTAAAGATCGCTGTCAAACTGCGCTTCGGTTTCTATAAACGCCACCGCCCTGCGAACGGTTAAGTTTTCCGAATGAAAATGGGGCGCAAGCTCGGGGCGGCATTTTAAACATGGGCGAAACCCCGCTTCCTCCGCCGCTGCCGCACTACGAAAAAACCGGCAATTTTCTTTTTGAGGCGTCTTAACGCGGCAAACCGGGCGGCAATAAATACCGGTGGAAGTTACCCCCACAAAAAACCGCCCGTCAAAACGAGGGTCGCGGTTACCCAGCATAGAATAGCAGTGATCGTTATTAAGCGCTAAATTATTGGTCATTAAATCCATTCTAGCATTAAGCGTCGATAAATTACAGGGGTTTTAGTTATACTTCAGTTTAAAATATGATAGGCAGAAGAAAATTGATTAGGTATTTCCGATTGTTGGAAACGATAAAGACTTAAAACCGTTATGGCGCGACCTTAGTCTGCGGGCTTTTCTTTGGCATTATCGTTTTCGACCGGCACATCGGGGAAGGGGACAATCACATTAACGCCCATATATTCGATAATATGAACGTGTATATTGTAAACTGCCTCAATGTTTTCAGGCGTTACGACTTCCATTCCGCCGTAAGCATAGACCTGCGAATCCTTTAAAAACAGGAAGCGGTCGCAATAACGGATAGCTAAGTTGAGATCATGGATTACAATTGCCACGCAGGTATCTTGCTCGGCGGCAATTTCCTTTACGATTCTAAGCACTTCGTGTTGATTGTGAGGGTCCAGGTTACTGGTCGGTTCATCAAGCATCAAAAGTTTCGGGTTCTGCGCCAAGGCTCGCGCCAGCATCACCCTTTGCAATTCCCCGCCCGAAAGCTCTGAAACATTCCGCAAAGCGAAATCTTGCAGCTTCATTTTTTCCATTATATCGCACACTATTTGGCGGTCCTCTGCCGTTTCATCCCATTTAATGTACGGTTTACGTCCCAGAAGCACCATATCAAAAACGGTCATCCCGATTGCGTTGTTATGTTGCGGAACATAAGCAATATTTTGGGCAATCGCATTACGGCTCATCGCAAGGATATTCTCTTTTTCCAGGAAAACCGCCCCTCTTTGAACGGGGCAAATACGGTCAATACATTTTAAAAGCGTACTTTTACCGGCGCCGTTATTGCCTAAAATAGCAATGCACCTGTTTTTTTGGATATCAAAGCTGATATCATCCAGGATATTTCCGGTGTTTTTATGATATGCGAAAGTGACTCCGTTTATCTCAATCATATGCCTTCATCCCTCTGAATAATAAGAACAGGAATAGGGGAGCCCCCAAAAATGATGTAATCGCCCCTATCGGAAGTATGACCGGCGCAATCACCAGCCTGCCAAACGTATCGGCCAGAATCAGAAGCAAGGCTCCGGCAACCGCGGAAGTCGGAATCAGGTAGCGGTAATCATTTCCGACAAAACGGCGCATTATATGCGGCGCAACAAGCCCCACAAAGCTGACAATCCCCACAAAAGATACGGCAACGGCGGCAATCAGTGTGCTGATGGACATACTTACAAGCATTACCGAGCGCGTATTAACACCTAAACTCTGGGCTGTATCGGTTCCGCTTACCATTGCATTGTAATTCCAGCGATTTAACAAAAAATAAATCATTGCCCCAACAAAGACAACTAACAGTATCAAAAGCTCCGGCCAGCCTGCCGCCCCCATATTGCCAAAGGTCCAAAAGACCACCGTACTGATTTTGGTTTCATCCGCAAAATATTGCAAAAGGGTCGTACCGCCAGCAAAAAGAGAACTTAAAGCAACACCGGCAAGGATAAGCCCTGCCGGCCCCAAATCCCTTTTTAACCTCGATAAAAGAATCACAACAACCGTTGATAACGAGCCGCACAAAAAGGCGCTTAGCGTTACAATATAAGGGTTATTGATTGTGATTGCGGTAGCGGCGGAACTGGTATTAACGACGCCGCCGCCGAAAACTATAATTCCCAACGCCGCGCCGAATGCGGCCCCCTGTGAAACACCCAGTGTTGAGGGCGAGGCCAGCGGGTTACGCAACACGCACTGCATTACGGCACCGGCAACCGCCAGAATTGCGCCAACCAATATTGATGCCACAACCCGAGGTAACCTGATATTCATAACAACCATATTGGAGAGATCCGAGCCTTGCCCGAACAGAACCTTGATTACTTCGGGGAGGGGGATATTCAGCGAGCCGGCACCGACCGCAAAAAAGGCCACCAGTACAGTTGCCAGAATTGCAACCGTAAAAGAAAGCCTTTTGCGCCTTACAAAAGCATCATATAATTGAAATTGTTGTGTAACGCGATTTTCTTTCATTCACTAATTTCCGATTGTAACTTTACCGTAACCGGCGCCGACTGCGACAAGTTCATCGAGGTAATTATCGACACCTAAAAAGAACTTAAATACCTCATTGGCCTTTGTTTCAAAATCAATATCCTTAAATTGTTCCGGATAAAGTAAGCTTGCCGCATAATAGGCATTTACAATCGGAATTTCAACGTTTGAATAATAGGAGGTTGAACTCGGATACTGATAGAGATTGCCATCTTTAACGGCAACCAGTTGAGCATAAAAATCAGGGTTTTTCCCGTAATCGGCATGCACCAAACCGACACCGCCACTATCAAAGAAAATATATTGCGGATTCCAAACGATAACTTTTTCTTTATCAATCAGAACACCGCTGGCTGTTTCGGATAGCCCTTCGGTAACATCGTTTGCCAAAATCGCTTGGAATACGGCGTATTTGGTATAAACCCCTTCTATCCCGTGAGCGCCTTTAAAGGTTGCGGCAGCCCCCAACACGGTGGGTTTATCGGCATCAGCTATCGCCGAAGCCCTGGCTTTTAAGTCCGCCAATGAATTATTGATGTAATTAATTACATCTTCCGCTCTATCACTGACTCCGCAGACATCTCCGATTATGCGCAGCGCTTGTTCATAGTCTTTCCCAAACAATTCACCCTGCGGGACAATTACAACGGGGGTTCCCGTTTTAGTTTGGATTTCATCCGCCAGTTCTTTGGGATATGAACAAATTATTACATCGGGGTTAACGCCAATGATTTCCTCCGGGTAATAAGCCGTTGCACCGGCTGAATCCGTACCGACAATCGGTACATTAGCCCATGTTTCTCTGTTGGCATAGGCATAAGCAGTTACGGGAGTCGCTTTTGTCGGATCCGAGCCGCTGTAACCGACTACTTTATCTGATAAACCGAGATAGGTAACCATACGAGGGGCATTCCCGAGCGGTACAATCCTTTCAACCTTTAAGGGAATTTCCACTGTCCGACCGGCGCTGTCGGTAATCGGTCTTGTTTCATCGGCTCCGTTTCCTCCGTTACCGGCACAGCCGACAAACCCTCCGAGTACGATTAGAATTGATAAAATAAATGCTGTTATTTTTTTCATTTGAACTACCAACCTCTATTATAATCTTTATTGCAACTGATACAAACGGCTTCGCCGTCCTGAAAACGCATTTGGAATTCCGCCGCATTCTCACCGCACACGGAGCATGTCAGGCTTTTAAAAAGCCTGGCCCTTTCCGGCAGCTCAAATTGGGGTTCGGAAAAGCTAAAGATTTCATCAACGGGCGCTTGCAAGAGGTATTCTTTCCAATCGTTGCGGTCTATTTCGTCTTTTCTGGAAACCTTTAAATAAACCCGCATTTTTTGACCGTCAGCACGATTATAAAAGGAAAACGCCTGCTTCCCGGTACCGCAGTAGATTAGATTACCTTTGCCGAAGGTACAACTTAAAAGGGCTTGCACGGCATCCACCCCACAGGCATCATTTTCGGTAATGCAGACTATTTGTTCGTCATCCGACACGCCAATACCCATTTTCTCAAACGCTGCCTCGCAGGCCTTAAAGCCAATCGCCAGCCCCGGACACTCGTGCCCGTGAAACGCCACCGCTTTTTCCCATAACTTTTTATTCATGTGGTTATCCTTCCTTTTAATCGGGTTTTATTTTATAAGTTCTTTCATTTTTTTATGCCATTCAGGGGTTCTTATTTCGTCGCCGCTGTTTTCCGGCACAAAACTTTTAATATCCAATACAGGGCTGCCGTTAACGGCATCAAGGCCGGTTACCTTCAGAATGTTGCCGTTTCGCTCCAACAAACGCACGGGGGTAACCAAAATTCCGTTTGGCCTTTTCGGGCTGTGAGTCGCAAAAATGCCGACCTCGGGGAAATCTTCTTGATTTCCAAACGGGAAAACGCGTGTTCCCATTTGTTCTTCTTGCGGAATTAAGTGCGCCCAATAGAGAATCATCAGATGTGAAAATTCTTCAGTGCCGCTAAGCATATCCGCATATTCGGGAAGGACCTCAATTTCGGAGACCGTTTCTTTTTGCTCACGCATTTTTTTAACCCTCTCCTGCCAGGATAGGGTTTGCATTCCTTTTGAATGAACCGGCTTTTGGATTTGGTTAGATACAAAACCAATCGGTTTTAGTTGTATGCATTCGGGCGCCGCAGTATCTTTTTCAACATCCATTTTTATTGAAACCTCCGGATATTTATTTAATCTCTTAACTATTATATGCAATTGCGAATCCTTGCATTATAAAAAATAAATCCGCGCTTATTTTTGTTATTAGCTACGGACGCGATTGAACACTCTCGGACTTTTAGCAGAAGGCGATGATAAACATCCGCAAAAAATTCTTTAAACCTACTTATAACCCATTTTAGAATCTAACCATCTTCGATTTTCTATATTGTTGCATACAATTGCATTTAGGTAATTATCTTATTGCAACAACTTGCAATAATGTACAACAAAGCTGATACTGCTGTCAAGTGAATTGATAAAAGGATTTTAATGAGGCCTTTTTAGGCATAAGATTTTCATAAAGAGGCCTAAAAAACTAACTGCCCGACTTAATTACCGGGCAGTTAATCCGAAAACATTTTTTAGCTGTATTTAAATAAGTTTACAATTTATTGCCGCAATTTTCACAAAACTTCATTCCGGCTTCAAACGGTTCTCCGCACTGTTGGCATTTTAATTCAATCGGCTTATTATTAAGAAGATCCACCAATACGGCAGCCGCTTCCGGCTTCTTATCATTGGCCTCGGAATCGTTTAAGATAACAAGCGCCCGGCATATTTGCAACGGGGGAACCGTATTTAGCGGGTTGACCCTGTTTATTTTCTTTAATGCGGAGGAAGCAAATTCGGCATTTTTTTCGATTTGAACCGTAGTTTGCAATAACTTGCGGGCAATCTCGTCATTTGTCTGATAGTACATCTACCTTACCTCCTGTGCCTTCATTTGGTTAACTTGCTCAGCTGTATAAGAGGTAGTTTCTCCGCTTACATTTTTAACCGTAACCGACCCGTCCTGTGCCAAATCAAGCCTGTTACCCTGGGCATCCACTACTGAACTGCTGCCGTCAACATTTGCCGACCAAGCTGTTCCTTCGGGGCTGACATAGGTAGCGCTGCCGTCCGCATCCTGTTTTAGCACACTGCCGTCGAAGCCTTTTATTTCCCCTGTCCCGTCCGGCTTAAATGTCCCCGAATTGCCGGTACTGTCTTTGATTTGGACAGTTCCGTTTTTATTTGTTTTAAGATCGTAGGTAACTCCTTTATCGTCCGTAACATGACAATCGGTCAGGTTCCCTTCGGCATCCGTATTAAAAAACGAGCCGTCGGCAAATTTTGCTCTTAATCCATCGGCATCAACGGTCAGTTTGTCGCCTGCGGCGGTTACCCCTTCCATGCTCCCGTCGGGCTTAACCGTAAGGGAATTGCCTCCTTCATCGGTTATTGAGCCCGAAAGATTACCGTCTTTATCAATATTAATTGTCCCATATTGGGTTTGATAAGTACCCGACCCATCGCCGTTTAAGGCAATAACGTCTCCATTAGCCGCAGTTATACTGCCCTCGGGGAAACCGTCCTCAGGAATATGCAAACTGCCGCCCCACCCCGAAACTATATCCATACTGCCATCTTCATTATTGGTAATCGTGCTTCGGGTTCCGTCAGCAGTTATTCTCTCAAAGTCGCCGTTGGGATGATGAATTTCAGAACCTTCAATCGGATCCCAAATATTTGCCGAACCGTCAGGATAATAGACCGCCCTGCCGCCGTTGGGGCTTTCGATATATTGCGTGCCGTCCGGAGATAAAGTGCCGACGGTTCCGTCCGGCGCTCTTTTGGTAACCGTACCGTTCGGATGACGTTGTACGATTGTACCCGGTTCGTCTCTGGGATCGGTTGAGATTTCCGGTAAATAAGAGGCTTGGCTTCCTCCGTATCCTCCGGCGCTATCAACGCCGCTAACAATCACGGCGCCGCCGACAGCGGCGACAGCCCCGGAAATAACAGCGGCAATCGCATGATGGGTATATCCAAAAACAATTGAATCAACAAAACCTTGCCCAAGAGCGTACAAATCCACCGCACCTAACTTGCTTGCAATTCCGACCGCCAAAACCGCGGGCACCAAACTATAAAATCCGCTCGGATTGTAATTTAAGACCGGTGCGGGTTTTAAATAACGAGCCAAGAAATTGTTCAAAACAACCAGTAAAAGCCCAATCCATGTCATATAATAACCGACACTAAAAATCCCGATATTAAAACGGAATCTAAAATCGCCGCCGAAAATTGATGCGATAGTCGGCGAAAGTGTAAACAGCAACAAGCCCGAAAGCGCCAGTATGAAATTGCGTTTGCGGTCGAGCTTCATTCCGCCCCAAAACATCAAAATAATGCTTACAATTACAATCAAAACAATCCCCGGGAAGGCATTGGTTGGCATTGAAAACAGATTTTGCGGTTTAAGAATCACGATGCTCAGATATTTGGGGAGGGTATCCGGTGAATGTCCGGTCGGCAAGAAAAGGGAATTTGCCACCGGCAAAAGGAAAACCATAAAGAAACAAATCTTGGCAACAATCGGGGTAATGAACGAAACCAAAGATTGCCACGGGGTAAATTGAATCGGCAGCCTGTTAAGCAGCTTTAGAATTGCAAACCCTAAAACGGTTGCCATAATAAGACCGACCGCGCCGTTAATGGCCGCGCCAAAGAGAATACCCGCAAGGATTGTAATCAGGAGGGGAATCCCATCCTTAGTGATTAACCACTTCAGACGACTCTTAAGTGATTGGACCATATTTTCAAAGTTTATCATCACCGGCTCTCCTTAAATAGTTATTCCAAGGTAAAAAGTTAAGCTGGCATTTCGTTTGAGGATATCATAAAAGAAAAATGATAGCAATACATTCAGGGTCTTATTTTACAAAAAATCAAGCCTTATGCTCCCTCTAAACAAATTAAACCTCGGAATTTTTAGGGGAAGAATCCGGTGTTTATACGGAAAAAGCCTTGATATCTATTGACACCGCCGGATTGCTAAACTAATATTCAAACAGGGGGATAAGGAGGTAAGTTTATGAACAAGTTTGATACTGTTTTTAACAAAAAAGACATACCATCCCACTGGGAAGTAATTTCCCGTTCCGACAGCGGGCGGCAACTCACCGTAAGGCTGGGGCATATAAACCCGGGAACCTATGCCGATAAGCTAATGGCCTCCGGCGGCACCCACGTTGATGAAAACGGCAACGCAATAGTTGTCCACGGCATCTCTGTACCCGTTACAATGACCCGTTTTTTTGATGCCATGATGGAACTTGCTCAAAGCGGAATGATCCCTGCCCTTAAACCGAGTGACATTTTAGCAACAAGAACTATGTACAACAAAATGCGTGATGAAAAATTCGATCTTGAACTGGCTGTGAGTATCGGCGATTACGGCAGTGAAGCGGCGGCCGAAGAGGCGTTGGAGAACCTAAACCCCACTCGCACCATGACAATCAGCGGCAGAAATATGCTTGATATTCTGAACGATCCGCAAATAAGGGAGCATATGACCGAAGAGCAATTAAAGATAATCGCCGGTCTTCCCGGTCAGTTGGCTCAAGTGCAAAGCGATATTAAATCGCAAAGCGGTTTGAGTTACTATCGGGATTCCTTCCTTGGCTATCCCGTTCTGGTTTTTGAAAAGGAAAACCTTATCCCTCAAAAGCCCGTTAAACCCCAAACCGCATCCTCTCAAAAAAAGCGCAAGCCGGCAGGCGGAGGGTTCGACAGTATGGCAATCGCAAGGCCAAAGACAGCGCCGCCTCCCGAAAAGCTAATCAATTACCTCGGACTCAAAGTCGGTAACTACCTGATAACCGGTTCGTTATTGTGCAATATCCCCTGCTGCCCTAAAGGCACGGAGTATTGCCACTCATTAACAAAACACGATGAAAAAGTGGAGCATTCTACCGAAGACGGGCATACCTATACAACCACGCATTGGCTGCCGGTGGCAAGCACTCTGGCTGCAGAAGGCTACATTAACCGTGAAGAAGTTACCGCCATGATACAAACTATTATTAACCAATTAAAGGCATTAAACTAACGGTTACTTCGATTATTTTATACGCTGCAAATCTCTATACGGGGATATCGGTTAATTACAGTTGCCGACGTTACCACAACCTATTAGGATAAATTCCGTTACGTAATATTGACCTAGATATATTGCACGTGTTATAAATTGTTTTAATTCCGCCATAATAATATAAGGGGTAAAAAAACAATATGAAAAACTCAATCCAAGCAAGAATAATTAACGCCTTAAAACAGGGTTCAGAAGGTGTTGGAGTAACTGATGTTCGTATCGGGCTGGGGTATACCTGTGTTAAGCTTGATAACGGCAACTTGGGGCTGGCATGGACTGCTCAAAACACAAGCGGCAGCTGCACCCATGAAAACAGAGCCGGTAAACTGGCCGGCAGCTCCGCCTCGGAACTTTTGGAATCGTTAGTGGATAACGCCAAACCCCTCTCGCGAACAATCGGCTTGGCAACCGCCAACGCATTGATTTCCGGCTTGCCGCGCCCGCAAACAGCGGAAGAAGACATTCTGGATTTAGTGGGTGTCACAGCGGATGACAAGGTGGCAATGGTTGGGTTTTTCGGGCCAATAATCGTTAAGCTAAAGAAAATAGGATGCAAACTCGATATCCTGGAATTAAAAAACGACAGGCCGGGAACCGTTTCGCCAGAAGACGGGCAAACAGCGCTTTCGAATTGCAGCGTGGCAATTATCACCGCAACCTCTATTATCACGAACACTTTTGACGATTTAGTCGGCAGACTCAATAATCCGCGGGCCGTAATCGTTCTTGGGCCGTCAACGCCAATGTACCCGCAGGTTTTTGCAAATACACCGGTAACACACTTGGCAGGTTCTTTGGTTAAAGATGCAGCGATGGCAGCAAAGGTTGTCTCCGAAGGCGGCGGAACGATGCTGCTTAGACCTTATCTGGATTTTAGAACAATCTGCCTTTAAACGGACAGTCGATCAATTCGGGTAAACGATTGCGCAGACAACGCCGTAACCTTGGGATATCAGTTTATCTGTACATGCATTCAGTGCTATAATCATGAATTGTATCGGCTTTAGTCTCTAAGCTTGAAATGCCGAGTTATAATTTTTGAGGTTTTGGGGAAATTAGCAAAAACGTAGCATTTGCCTTCAAAAAGATTACCCCGATTATATTCGGATATATTTTCCTGGGGATTGGCTTCGGTATCCTCTTGCAGGAAGCGGGATACAACGTGCTGTGGGCGCTTTTTGGCAGTCTCTTTATTTATGCCGGATCAATCCAATACTTAATGATACCGCTGCTTGTTACCGGCGCCCCGATTCTAACTGTTGCCGTGATGACCTTACTGATTAACTCCCGTCATATTTTTTACGGTATCGGTTTTATTGACCAATTTCGCGGGATGGGGCGGAAATATCCCTACATGGTTTTAGCACTTACCGATGAAACTTATGTTTTGTTAAGCACATGTAAATATCCTCCGGAAGTTGACCGCGATAAAGCCGCTTTTTACATTTCCTTATTCAATCACGGTTGGTGGATTTTCGGCTCCGTATTGGGTGTTTTAATAGGCACGCTGATTCCTTTTGATATGACCGGCATTGATTTCTGCATGACGGCTTTATTTGTTGTTCTGCTTACAAACCATATCAAACAAACCAAAAAATTAATTCCGGTTGTGATTGGCATAATTTCTGCTTTATTGTTTTTGCTGTTATTGGGCCCCGCCAATTTTATACTGCCGTCGCTGTGTTTAACGGTAGTTTTACTGGCACTGTTTAAAAACCGCATCGATCTAAGAAAAGAAGGGGCAGTATCGTAATGAGCGTTTCGGTGTGGTATGCCATCGCGGTTTTTGCAACAGTTGCGGTTTGTACTTGGGTAACCAGAGCACTGCCTTTTATGGTCTTTGGCAACAAAAAAGAACTGCCGCCGTTTGTAACCTACCTCGGGAAAGTTTTACCCGGCGCCATAATGGCAACGCTTGTAATTTATTGTTTAAGAGCAATTGATTTAACGCGATTCCCCTTTGGGCTGGCAGAGCTGATTTCGGTTGCCTTTGTTGTTGTCGTTCATTTATGGAGAAAGAACATGTTTTGGAGTATCGGCGGCGGAACCTTATGCTATATGATTTTAATCCGCACCGTTTTTCCTTTTTAGGATAAAATAAGACCCTTATATTACTGTATTATCTGAGCCTCCCACCAATTGTTCTTCTATATTCTTGATTTCATTTGCGGCTTCTTCGCCGTTTAGCGATTGGGATTAGTCATAAAGATAGTTACAACAAAATATTTGACTTGTTCGCCGCAACCATCTTGGATTTTGAACTCAGGCCTATGTAATAAAAAAGGCGGGCTCTAACAGAGCCCGCCTTTTCAAACTTTTTCAAAGCCGATAATTTAGCGGCCTATTTTTCTGTAGCAATCGCTGCAATAGACCGGCTTGTCACCGCGCGGTTGGAAAGGAACTTCGGTGGTTTGGCCGCAGCTGCCGCAAGTAGCGGGGTACATACGACGTGCCGAAGAAAAGTTTCCGCCTCCGCCGCGTTCGTTCTTCCTTGCCTGACGGCACGACTGACAACGCTTGGGCTCATTGGTATAACCCTTTGACTGGAAAAATTCTTGATCTTCAGCGCTGAAAGTAAACGTGACACCGCAGTCGGAACACTGGATTGTTTTGTCCTTGAAACTCATTGAATGACCTCCTCTTTTAAAATTTTTAGTTCAGAGTTTGAGTCATCCAATGGGGAGGAGAATATACCTTGATTCTGAATTCCTGTAATAACTTCAACTTAAACTACTACCCTAATTTTATAATAAGTTTGAAATTTTTGCAAAATCGTTTTGAAAAGGGGAAAAATAAAGCTGCATGAGGCCCGGCCTTGTTACGGCGGCCAAAAATCTGTAAACTGATATTCCTATGGATACTAATCAAATCATTGTTATCGGGGGCGGAGCCGGCGGGTTATTGGCGGCTGCCGGAGCGGCTGAAGAAGGAGCAAAAGTTCTTTTATTGGAAAAGACCTCTGCCATCGGCAATAAAATCCTAATTAGCGGAAAGACACGCTGTAATATAACCAATTCTAAAGAAGTCAGTGATTTTATCCCGATGTTCGGCAGTAACGGCAGGTTCCTTTACAATGCCTTTAGTAAATTTTTCAGAGACGAACTGCTGGCAATCTTGAAACGTTACGGCGTCGAAACAAAAACGGAACGCGGAGGGAGAATATTCCCCGTTTCCGATAGCGCCGAAGACGTTGTAAAAGCGCTTGGAAGATATAATTCTGATAACAATGTCAGCTTGCAAACAAACGCCAAAGTAATCGAAATTATGACCGACGGGGAGCAAATAACAGGCGTAAAAACCGAAACACGGGAATATCCGGCCAAGGCGGTAATTATTGCCGCCGGCGGGTCATCGTTTCCGGGAACCGGTTCAACGGGAGACGGTTACAGATTGGCAAAATCCTTAAACCATACAATTGTTCCCCTGCGGCCGGCGCTGGTTCCTTTGGTAACCGAAGAAATCGAACTGGCTAAAAGCATGCAAGGGGTAACATTAAAAAATGTGCGCCTGACCGCTTACAGTTGCAAATCGGACGATATAGACCCTTCAATTGCTCCAACCAAAGACTGCGGACGCGGAATAGCGGGGAAAAGCCCCAAAGCGCCGATTATCGAAAGCCGCATGGGCGATATGATGATGACTCATTTCGGTATCGGCGGACCGATTACCCTTTTAATGAGTTTATCCGTTACCGAGGCATTGGAAAAAGGACCCGTCAGCGTAATGATTGATTTAAAACCGGCGCTTAGCTTTAAGGAACTAAGCGCAAGATTACAGCGTGATTTTAATACCTATTCAAAACGCAGTTTCCGCAATATTCTCAAAGAGCTCCTGCCTCAGAAGCTGGTTGAACCGTTTGTTGTGATGTCGCATATCGACCCCGAAAAATGTGGAAATCAAATTAACGCCGCCGAAAGAGAACGCTTGCTGTTACTTTTAAAATCCCTGCGTTTTAATATCAAATCAACACTGCCGCTTACGTCTGCAATGGTTACCGCAGGCGGGGTATCGCTTAAAGAAATCGACCCCAAAACAATGGGGTCAAAACTGGTAAAGGGTTTGTTTTTTTGCGGTGAGGTAATGGATATTGATGCCGAAACCGGCGGTTACAACTTGCAAGCCGCCTTTTCAACCGGATACGTAGCGGGTAAAAGCGCCGCCTCTTTTGTAAAGGGAATTTAGAAACTGTTGATGCCGCCGATTTTTGTAAAAATGTGCTTTTTAATTCTTATCGCTAAAGATATCTAAATATTCTTTGTAAACATAAGTTTGACCGTATTTTTGATCCTCATCTGTCGGTAAAAGGATTCCCTTTTCAATAAAACGGTCAATTACTCTCTGCGCCCCGGCACGTGTGAATCCGGTCCATTTTTGAACGGTTGCAACATCAACAATCGGCTGTGCATATAACTTTGGCAATATCATTGATGCGCTCTCCGCGGCTCTTTTACTCATCGCGCCGACGATATTAATATCTTTTTCGCGCAGGGCAGTAATCCTTTCGACGATTTCAATAGCTTCATTGGCAATCTCGATTACACCGTCAAGAAAAAAATCCAACCATGCCGAAACATAGCCATCATGATAAGCCGCCAGCTTTTGATAATAAACATTTTGATTTCGTCTAAAATAAGACGACAAAAATAATACCGGTTTTTTAAGAAATTTTTCCTGCCACAAATAAAAGGGGATTAAGATTCTGCCTGTTCTGCCGTTACCGTCAAGAAACGGATGAATAGTTTCAAATTGTGCATGAATTAATCCCGATTTGCTAATAACCGGAAGATTATCTTTTGTATGGATAAATCGCTCCAAATCCGAAAGCGCAGGCATAAGGGCATCTACCGGCGGCGGAACAAACCCGGCATTATCGGGGCGGCTGCCGCCAATCCAATTTTGGCTCTTACGAAATTCGCCGGGAGACGGATTTTGCGAAATCCTTGCCTCGGTCATCAATTCCTTGTGCAGTTCACGAATAAACCGCAGTGAAATCGGGAAGTTATCTTCAGATAAGCGGTTCATGCCGTAGTTTAATGTCTTAATGTAATGGAGGATATCATCCACATCGGGCGGGGTTTTATCGGTTATTTTAATCACGGCCTCAATAGCATCGGCCATCGTAGCTTTTGTTCCCTCAATTTGACTCGAAGAAGCCGCATCTTTACGCTGATACATCAAAAGTAAAAAGTCCGAATCCGGTAACAGTTTAGTAATACCATCCAGCTTTCCGACAAGACGAGTGGCGATATTATCTTTGTTCAAGATTGATAAATCCAAATCAAAACCGTTAGGCGGCGGGAAAGGATTGGGGATAAAAGCCTTAAAACCAGCCGGTTGCCTGATTAATTTCCCGAGTTCAATTTTCTTCATTTTTGTATACATTTCCATAAAACTTGTATACAAAGTATATCAGTTTGTATACATTTGTCAATAGATGTATACAAACTTTTTGAGGTTTGAATCAAAACAGACGAATCCCGAATTCACGCAGGGTATTAGCCAGTGCATAAATCGGCAGCCCGACGACATTAAAATAATCGCCCTCGATTTTTTCGACAATTAACGCACCCAACCCTTGAATTGCGTATGCCCCGGCCTTATCAAGCGGTTCTCCCGTCTTTGCGTAAGCATCAATTTCCGCGGATGTCAGTTTTTTAATATAAACCTTAGTTTCAACCGCAGCGGATAATGTTTTAGCGGTTGCGGTATCCGTAACGGTAAACCCCGTAATTACAAAATGATGCCTGCCGCTTAGCCGCGCAAGCATAGTGCGCGCTTCCGCAGGGCTTTTAGGCTTGCCGATTATCTGCCCGTCAAGAACCCCAAAGGTGTCCGCCCCGATAATAACGGCATCCTGGTATTTTTCGGCAATCGCCGTAACTTTGCGCAGCGACAATTCTATCGCCAATTTATGCGAATCGGGCTCCCGGCATATTTCCTCATTAAAACCACTGCCGTCAACCTCAAAGCGCAGCCCGATATTTTCCAAAAGCTCTTTCCTGCGAGGGGATGATGAGGCCAATATTATTCTTCTTTCGTTATCCATACTTTAATATTACTGCAGAGCACGAATCGCCTCCGCCAACTCCTGTTTCATGGTTTCGTCCTGGAGGCTTAACCCCTCCCAGCGCGCTTCCAACGCCTTAATGCGCGCCAGAACCTGTTGATGTCTGGAAGTAGCCTCTACCATCGCCGCACCGTCATTGTAGCTTGTCTGGTCGGCATAAAGGGATTCAATCTTGTT
This sequence comes from Dehalococcoidales bacterium, assembly GCA_041656115.1. Classification (NCBI taxonomy): domain Bacteria; kingdom Bacillati; phylum Chloroflexota; class Dehalococcoidia; order Dehalococcoidales; species Dehalococcoidales bacterium. The sequence goes on from JBBAED010000004.1 coordinate 114,725, forward strand.
TTTTTCAGCCTCTAATTGCGCTATTTCGTTTTCAACCTTTTCAATTTCGGCTTTTAAAGGCTTGGATTTACGAAAATAATCGTTGCGAAGCGTTGCTTCTTTATTTTTACGCTGCTTTGCGTCACTAAACACAGGCTTGGGCTTACAAACCGGAGAATTCTCGCCCGGTACCTCATTTTCTTTCTTTTTCTCGGTATAGTAATCGTAATCTCCCAAATAAAACGAAAGTACACCGTTTCTGACTTCGATAATCTTATTGGCAACCTGATTAATCAGCAGGCGGTCATGTGTAATAAAACATAGTGTCCCGTCGTATTCTTCGAGCGCATCCGTAAGAACCTCGCGCGAAGCAATATCAAGATGGTTGGTCGGCTCGTCCATTAAGATAAAATTGGCCGGCTTTAAAAGCATTTTTGCAATTGCAAGACGCGCTTTTTCACCGCCGGAAAGGACAGATACCGTTTTGAATGCGTCATCACCGCTAAAAAGAAAGGCCCCCAAAAGCGAACGCAGCTCCCGGTCGGTTGCCTCGGGTGAAACCCTGCGCAGTTCGGATAATAAATCATTTGCCGGATTTAAAAGCTCCAACTGGTGTTGCGCATAATAAGTTGTTTCCGTTTTATGCCCCAAAACCCGTTCGCCCTTTTCAAATGGCAGCACCCCGGCAAGAATTTTTAAAAGGGTTGTCTTACCGGCACCGTTGGGGCCAACCAAAGCCACTTTATCCCCGCGTTCGATTGTTAGATTCATCCCTGCGTAAATTACCTTTTCACCGTACGCTTTATGCAAGTTTTTTAAGTTAATCACTTCCCGCCCGCTCGGCTCGGTTTCGGCGAAATTAAAGTTTACTCTTTTGGTTATGCGGGGGACTTCAATCAGTTCCGTTTTAGCCAGCAGCTTTAGACGGCTTTGTACTTGCCTGGCTTTGGTAGCTTTATAGCGAAAACGATCAACAAACTCCATTTGCTTAGCGATTTTCTTTTCCTGTCTTTCGGCGGCGGCTTCCAGTTTTTGAGCCTCTTTGTCACGCATTTCAATATAGCCGTTATAGTTTCCGTTAAAGCAAACTGGCTTGCCGTTTTCAATCGCCAAAATCTTATTGGTAACCTTATTCAAAAAAAGCCGGTCGTGTGATGTTAAAAGAACCGCGCCGTCGTAGCGTAAAAGATAATTTTCAAACCAGATGCACGACTCCAAATCAAGATGATTGGTGGGTTCGTCCAAAAGGAGGAGATCCGGGTTGACCGCCAACAATTTTGCCAGCGAAGCGCGCATTAACCAACCGCCGCTAAATTCTTTTAAAGGCCGCCCAAAATCATTTTCGGAAAAACCGAGCCCGCAGAGGATGGCCTTGGCACGGTATTCAACATCGTTCTCGCCCAGAATCTCAAAACGGTGCTGCAATTCCCCCAATTCCGCCAGCAAGGACATTTTTTCATCGTCTGCAAGGAGCTGCTCCAGCTTAGAAACTATTGTATCAATCCGCTCTTGAATTGCCTTTGTTTTTTCACAGGCAACGGCGACTTCATCCAATAAAAGCTTGTCGGAAAAAGGCTCCACTTCCTGCCGCAAATAACCGATTGTGGTTCCTTTTTTGCGAGTGATTAAACCTTCATCGGGGGTCACATTACCGGATATAATTTCAAAAAGGGTTGTTTTGCCCGAACCGTTAGGGCCAAGGACGGCAACACGGTCGCTTTCGCCAACACTAAGCGTCAAACCCGCAAACAATGTGCGTAAACCGAACGATTTTGAAATTTCGAAAATACTTAGCATGTTTACCTAAAAATTTATTGCGAAAACTTTAGTAAATTATACAATCCGAACGCCTGTTGGGGGAAATCGAAGCATGGAATTATCTTAACATAACGACATTATTCGACTCCTTCTTTGGCTGAAGAAGTCTCCTCGGGCGGCAAGGCATTTTTTACCTCGGCAAGCGCCTCGGGGCTGATTGTTTCCGCAGCCTGTAAAGTACCCTCGGTCGCTTTTGTAACCGCTTCATCTTTCGACAAGTTCACCTGCTTTGAAACCTTGACCGCCGCCTCAACGGTTCTACGGGTCGCGGTTGCCAAATCACAGCACGTCTCGGAAGCACCTTCTATAATCCCTTGGCTTGCCCCGATAATTGCATCCTCGGGGGCAACGCCGGCATCGGTCATAACCTTAATAACGCTTGTTACAATCGCCTTTTCTATTTTGCCGACATCCTCCGGAGTCTCTTCAATGGCATGCATCGCTCCGCGCGCAACCTGTCTGGAAATTTCCATTCCGTGCTTTTTCATATCTTCCGGGGATTGCGGAAGGACAGAGATATCCCTTTCAAAAGCCCTTGTCAATCTCTGAGTCAACCTTTTACCTTGTAATGCCGTAACGGTAGCCATTCTGGCAATTTCCGCTATTTGAAAAACGGTAACGCCCAAGGCCACATCCAACCCCGGAATTCCAATTCGCCTTACTTGGTTAAAAGGAAAATTACTAAATGTCATCGGGGCGGGAGCGGAACTCATATGGCTCGTGAAGTCCCGTGACGGATTTAAAAGTGAATTTAAAACGATTTCGCTGCCAACCTCGCCCTCTTCCTTTAAAGAAGCCAGTAAGCCAATAACGGCTAAACCCGCAATAAAGGCCAGCAAAAACAGGAAATCCAATCCGTTCAGCACTAAAATCGGGAACTCCGCCATGCTGCCGTTACTAATCCATGTTATGTTAAGGTTTAAATGCCTTGTTGCAAAAAAGCCGGCTAATAAACTGCCAAAGAGCGGTCCGACTCCGATACCGAGATTGGTGGCTACGGAAGCACTGGCAAGATAGGAAGCGGCCTGACCGGCAGGCGCCAACTTCAAACCGATTGTGCTGACGGTAAGGTTAACTCCGGCCATCGCGATTCCCGCAAATATATGCAAAACCACAAGCAAGGGCATGGTTAAGAAATATTTATCGGGCATTGCCGTAAACATCCAGCCGAAAATCACCAATAAATAAAGGGATGCGCACATATATAAAATAACTTTATTACCGAAACGATCCACAAAGCTGCCCCAAACCCGAAGGAAAATAACGCTAAAGAGCTGGCTTGTGATACTCAGCCCGATAACCCAATAAAGAGGCAAACCCAGATATGTCAGCATATAGACGGCAAAAAAGGGAATCGCCAGGTTTGAAGCGATATTCCAAAACAATAAAAAAGAGACCAGTTTTTTGAAGTTTTTGTCTCGCAAAGGCGCGATAAGCCTTTCTTTCAAAGAAACCGAATCCTTTTCTACCGGCTGCATCATCGGCTCCGGCATTAATGACATAAACACCGGGCAAGACAAGCCCAAAAATACGGTGCCAAATAAAAGAACCCAAGTATAAGCCAACGCGATATTACCGGTAGAAGATAAACCGGACCAATAATCGACAAAAAAGGCCGCACCCAAACTGAATATCGCACTAACTATCCCCGCAAGGGCCAACCTTCTGCCAAAAAAACGGCCAAGGATTGATTGAGGCACAAGGTCGCGAATCCAACTGTTCCACGCTGAATTGGTAAATGCTCGCAGCAAGCCGTTTATTACCAATAGCCCAAGTAACAAATAGACCGCTTCCGCACTGGGGGTAACCATAAATAAGGGAATCAGCGCAACCGGAATCCAGACAAGCTGCGCCAGCAGATATGACGGGACAACAATCGCTTTACGTTTTCTGAACTTCTCAACCAGTAAAATCGTAACGCTTTGGAAACTTTGCATCAGAAACGGAATTGAGGCCATTATACCGATCTGGGGAACACTTGCGCCAAGAGCCAAGGCATACGCCGCCAGGATACCGCTGGTAGTAATGCTATTAAAGCTCAGTGCCGCAACGCCTTCCAGAGTTAACCAGCGCAGCCCTGATTTAATATCTTGCTCGGATATCGTAGGCTTCGGATTTAAAAAACTAAATATTTTCATAAAAATAAAATGCTATACCGCACCAACAATTTTATCAACTTATAAAACGGCCGACCTAACACAAAAATTCACACCGGCAAAGGGCAAACCCTATAAAAATAAATACCGTAAAAAACAATTTTCAAAACTTTCAATAAAACAAAGAAACTGCCGTAAAGTTAGCCGAAATGCTAAAGTTCCCGGCGCGCTGTTTCTCAAACCCTGCATTTTATGCCTGTCGGATTTGCTTTAGTTAAAAATTTGCGCTTGGAACGGTATTATAGAACTACCGGATAAAAAAGGGGGTACATTCGGATTATATTATATTGCCGTAATTACGGCAAGGCAGTGCGGTTGGATAGTGCGGAATTGACGATAACGGTTACATTGAAGTTAAACTGTCTTCAATTTCTAAAAAGGCCTCCACCACAGCGGGGTCAAACTGGGCGCCCGAACCTTTTTTAATCTCGCAAACCGCTGCCTCATGCCCCAGTGATTTGCGATAAGGGCGGTCGGAAGTCATGGCATCATAGGCATCCGCCAGTGTCAGGATTGCCACCCCTTGCATAATTTGATTACCCGCAAGCCCGTCGGGATAACCTGTGCCGTCAAAACGCTCGTGATGCAAACGCACCATATCCAGGATTTCCTGCTCATCAATAACCGGTTTTAAAATGCGCTCTCCGATTATCGAATGCTCTTTAACATGTTCAAATTCTTCGTCGCTAAGGATATCCTGTTTGTTAAGTATTTCTTTTTTAACACCGATTTTACCGATATCGTGAACAAGGGCGGCAACACGAATATTCTCTATTGTTTTTTCGTTTATGCCCAACTTACGGGCAATTGCTACCGAAATTTCGGCAACCCTCTTTGAGTGGAACCCTGTATATTCGTCCTTGGCTTCCAACGCCAGCGCCAGCGAGGTAACAATATTCATAAAAGATTTACGGATTTTATCCGCTTGTTCTTTTACTTTTTCCTCCAAGTTGTGCTGATAATCCAAAACTTCCATCTCTAAACGCCGTACGTTCAATGCACGCATTACACTCAGAGCCACCTCATCCAAATTAAAGGGCTTAATAAAATAGTCGTAAGCTCCCAATCTAACGCACTTAATCGCCGTTTCGGTATCGCCGACAGCGGTTGCCATAATCACAACAGTATCGGGAAAGGCTTTTTTAAGCTTCGGCAAAAAATCAATCCCGGAGCCGCCGGGCATTAGGATATCCAAGATTACAAGATCGGCCGCTTTTTTGCGCATTTGCTCCATTGCCTGTTGCGTATTTTCGGCTTTTAAGCAATCATAGCCTTCCGATTTTAATTTACGGCATAAAAGATGTCTGATAACTTCCTCGTCATCAACCACCAGTATCGTCCATGAACGTTCGTAGTGATTTAACATTGTTTCCTCATTCATCCGTCTTGGGTTGGACTAGCGGCAGCTCAACCGTAAAAACAGAACCTTCGCCCAATTTGCTTTTAACATAAATATTCCCGTGATGTTGTGAAATTATACCATGTGAAATACTTAAACCTAAACCGGTCCCCCGTCCCACGACCTTTGTTGTAAAAAACGGATCGAACAGATGTTTAATGTTTTCCGGGTCGATTCCGCGGCCGTTATCAATAAAGGATATCTTAACCATTCCTTCAACCATTTCGGTTTTGATTGTAAGCGTGCCTCCGCCATTTGCTTCGCTCATTGCAAACTCGGCATTAACAACAATATTTAGAAAAACCTGCTGAATCTGGAACCAATCCATTGATACATAGGGCAAATCCGGCGCATAATCCCTGATTACGTTTATGTTATGGACTTTTTGCTCGTATTCACGCAGCTCCAAAACTTTCTCCAAAATATTTTCAACACTTGCCGGGTGCATCTCATTTTCATGTTTACGTGCAAAAACAAGCAGATTTTTAACAATTCTGGCAGCTCTCTGCGCTTCGCTGTTAATCATTTGCAAATCTTTTAACAAATCCGGCGCAATGTTTTCTTTTTCAAGCATCAGTTGGGTTAGCCCGACAACGCTTGTAAGAGGGTTATTAAGCTCATGGGTAATACCGGAGGACAGCTCACCGATAGATGCCAAACGATCCGTTAAAACCATCTTTTCCGCCATTTTTTTGCGTTCGGTAATATCCTCCATTATATGCACGGAACCAACTACTTGGCCTTTGCTGTCAAACATCGGGTCGGCAGCAACGTAATACCACTTATTATCGATTTCAAATTCTCCCGATTCCCGGCGCCCGCTTTTGACCGACCTGAAGTGGGGGCAGCTTTTTGTTAGTTCGCTTGCAAATTGCATTACTTCATAACACTTTTTGCCTTCGATTTCCTTATCGGTTTTGCCTGTCAATTTGTTCATTGCCTTGTTACAATTTATAATTGTTCCGTCAAGATCAAGCAGGCAAATAACGCTTTCAATCGAGTTAAATGTAGCCTCCCAACTGTTTATCGATTGCCGCAACTTTTCTTCGGACTTAATTAAATCCCTCTCGATTTTTTTAATTTGGGTTATATCGGTAAACGTGGCATAGGCTTGGTACGGCCTTTTTTCTCCGTTTCTGAATCTGGGTCTGGAACCAGCAACCACCCAACGGTAATCTTTCCCCGAAGGCTTTAAAATACCCATTACAACGCCCTCTACAGCTTGCCCGTTTTGCAAAGCCAAAACAGACGGGAATTCTTCTTTGGGAAAAGGCAGTCCTTCTTCGGTAACTGCCACTATTTCGCCATCAAATACGGTTTTATCGGACGCCACCTCCAAATTTAACCCCCAAATATCGATAGCCGCTTTATTTGCAGAAATCAGTTTTCCTGCGCTATCCCAAAATATCACCCCTTGAGCCATCGTTTCAAACAGGGTACGGTACTCTTCTTCACTTTTTCTGAGGGCTTCTTCGGCTTCTTTGCGGCTTGTTATATCGCGGGCAATGCCTTCAATCGCCGCAACCCGCCCTTCGTCATCAAAAATGGGCGTATTCTGTTGTTCGGTCCATATTATGCTGCCGTCTTTTTTAACCCACCTAAGGACAATAGGGTGCTTGGCAGCTTCAGGTGATTGCATAATTTCAGCTAACTTAGCCCTGTCATCGGGATGCACCAATTTAAAACCCAATTCGGGGTCGGCGTAATGGTCTTCGGGGGTAAAACCGGTAATAGCGGTTGCCGAAGGACTGACATACTCAAACCGCGGGGTCGGCAAAAGACGCAAACGATAAATTAAATCCTTGGCGTTATCGGCCAAAAAGCGGTAGCTCTCTTCACTTTTTCTGAGGGCTTCTTCGGCTTCCTTGCGGCTTGTTATATCGTGGCAAATGCAAAAAACCAATTTTTTATCGGCAAAAAAGGCTCCGTTGATACTGACTTCGACATCATAAACGGTTCCGTCTTTGCGGCGATGCTTTGTTTCAAAACGACGTCCCTTCTCATCGACACTGCGCAAAGTATTTTTTAATTGCTCTCGAGTCGCCTCAATACTCCAGTCCCAAAGGTGTAAATTTTTGACTTCATCGGGGGTATAGCCGACCATATTTATAAAATGTTGATTAGCCTCAAAAACAGCGCCGTTTTCATCAAGAACAACAATACCGGCCCTTGATTGTTCAACAAGTATCCGGCGGCGGATTAATTCATCGGAGAGCGCTTGCTCCGCCTTTTTACGCTCGGTAACGTCGTGTCCGACAACTAAAAGCCCGGTAATCTTTCCGTTTTTATCCTTAAGGGGCGTATCATACCAATCCACCAGCCGTTCTTCACCGCTCTTTATAACAATTGAGTTGATATTTCCGACCCTTTTTTGGCCGTCGATAGCAATTGCAAAGATTTCTTTGGTTTTTTCCCTATTATATTGCGGAAGGAATGTTTCGAACCAATCTTTCCCTTTAACTTCATCTAAAGAATATCCGGAAAAACTTTCCATATACGGATTGAAATCAACAATGCGCCCTTGGGTGTCCAGTGTCAGAATAATTGCCCTTGCGGTATCAACAATACTTCGTACGTAATCTTTCTCCTGCCTCAGTGCTTCCTCAACCCTAATCCGCTCGGTAATATCTTTATCCACCCCGCGATACCCCAGTAAATTACCCTGACTATCAAGGATAGGAGCAGAGCTTGTTTCCAATATAACCATCTCGCCGTTTTTATGGGTATTCGGATAAATGAAATTACGCAAAGCCCGTTTTTGCTCTATGGCTTCCTTGGCCATTTTTAAAAACTCTTCCTGAATTTTGGAGCCGTAGAGGTCGTAATAGTGTTTCTTGCCGACAAGCTCTTTCGGCAAGTAGCCCAGTATTCTTTCAACCGCCGGGCTTGAGTAGGTGTACATTCCTTCGGCATCAGATTCCCAGATCCATTCGTCGGCACTGTCGGCAACCTGCCTGAGACGCTCCTCACTTTCGCGTAAAGATTTTTCCGCTTCCTTGCGCTCTGTAATATCGCGAAAGATTGCCATATCAGCCGGGCTTTCATCGTGCTCTATAATAAAGGCATTTACTTCAACAGGTACAAATAACCCGTTTTTGGCGTTTATTTCCAATTCATATCTATGAGGAACGTCTTCGCCGGCCATTCTTCTTTTGTATCTTTCAGAAACAAGGTCTTTGAATTGAGGGGCAACAAAATCAGGCAGTGTTTTTCCGATTATTTCGCCTAGAGAAAACCCGGTAATTTGAGACATTATCGAATTGGCAAACTTAATTTGATTGTCTTGGACAATAATTACGCCGCCGTCAATGTTATCGTAAGAAAGGCAATATTTTTTTGTTGGAGGGGTAGGTTCCGAAACGGCATCGTCGCGTTCTTTTTTCAAATTATTCCCGTCTTTTTTACCTAACATATATATACCGCTTCCCCTTTGTAACAAAGGATTGGGGATAATGGCACAAAGATAAGCATGCCAGCCGCAGTTATTATATTTAAGCTGTTACTTTTATGCAAAATAATGCACCCATTATATAATAAGGGTCGCCTAAAGACCATAGGTTAAGAGGGGAATATTTTATAATGGAACTAAATTAGCGTTAAAAATTTGAAATCAGTTGCCAAAAACAGCCTTTATTGCTACAATCTCTCTGTTAGCGGCGCAAAGGTTTATTCTCAAAGCCGTTTGATTTTTCGCTATGCCCCTGTAGCTCAGTGGATAGAGCAGCGGTTTCCTAAACCGCGTGTCGAGAGTTCGACTCTCTCCAGGGGTACCACTCTTTAAACTGCAAAGCCCTCGGACGACTAGAAATCCAAGGGCTTTATTTATTTCGACTAAAATCCCGCTTTATCTACGGCCTTAACACGATGGTATCGGCATAAACCAAGCGCCGCTGGTATATCGCAGTCAGTCCGGATACGTTAAAGACCTCGAATTCTTTAATCACCAACCGATAAACATTTTTCGCATCCGGCAGTTTAATATCGCCCGTCCATACGGAATCGCCGTCTTTTTCGGGTTGCTTAAATTGATGAGTAAGAACCACCGGGTTTTGATTAAGCGGTTCCCAAGCCAGTTCTCCGGCAACTTCCGGATCAATCCCGTCACGCATCTTTTCAAGGCTAACCTCAACAACCGCATGCCCTTCATATCCAACGGTTTTACTGTATCCGGGTCCGCTAACCGTAATATGCCTTACATCGGAAGCGGAATCATCGCGCGTAACACCGGCAAAGCGATCGGGCGCCAACTGAATAAAATCAGCCAGAACAACGCGCGAAAGGTGGACATTATCTTTATTGGGGTCAATGAACGTATCGGGGCCAGTAATCGCCGTTGAGAGTGAATTTGGCTGATAACGTACCAACGCCAAACGTACAAACGGGAAATAGGTTTTACCGGCATCGATTTGCATATCGCAATACCACAGCTTGCGGTCGCTATCGTAAGCAACTTCATGCCCGGCGATATTAACCTTTAAATTGGCATCGTGAACTTCTTCCAACAACAAACCCGATGCCTGATATTCCTTTTTAGATAACTTAAACGCATTAAGTGTCGGCAAGGCTGGTATCGGCGCCGAAAGGAAGAGCGGGTCAAGCCCCCATTGGGTTACGAAAGGCTTAATTTTTTCATGCGCCGGGTCTTTCGAAATCGAAATGCTCGACGGACCCGGCCAAAGCACCGCCCCCAAAAGCTCTCCGTCGCCCGAAGAGTACCAAGGCCTTTCCATATAAATCCTAATGCCCCCTCCGATACGATTACTGACAACAGACGTATTACTCCCGCCGCCGGAGGAAGCTTCCCATGAAAAAGTCGGGATAACATAAAGGATTTTGGGAGCCGCCGGTCTTGCCGCGCTAAGGATATCCAAGGTAAACGGAGATTCGGTCTCACGCGTAATAGGCTTTTCAATAAAGGCCACTTCAAGGTTTGTATTTTCAGGAATCGCGCTTGATTTTTCGGAGGTGTTGGTGCGCCTTAGGGCAGCCGTATTGTAATCAACAACGTAATCCCCATCTTTACTCTCGGCATCGTAGGCTTTATACCCGGCGCTGTTATCGGCCAGGCGTACGCTCTCCGAACCTTCCACCAATTTTTCGCTTGAAAGAGTAAACGGGGCATCTCCGCTGAGCTTTACATTTTTGATACGCTTGCGGAAATATTCGGCAAAACGGGTCGTAGCAATCGCGGAATAGGTTACTTTGCGGTATTTGGTATCGCTAAATTCATGGTTGCCTTGGAGGTAAAAAATATCTTCCTCCTCATTTGCGGCCGGTAAATTCACCGCATTATCAAAGGGATGTGCGCTTACGCTGATAACCCTCGGACCAGCCTCTCCCAGCGGATCTATATTTTCGGTCCAATCGGCTTTTAAATCGATTTTAACGGTACTTTTGAGATGTACCCTCATCATGCGATCGTATAAATGAGCAAAGGTTTGCCCGACAGCACGGGTGAATGAGAAATACCCGAACTCAGGAGTAAGCAAGGGCTGCCTTACCGCATGTACAAGCGTTAGAGTGCGATAGGGCGTCAGCATCCAATGCTTACCCTCTAACGCCAATACTACGGACGGCGTTTCATCTTTACCTTCTTCAATAATCCACTGTATTAAACCCATTTGCCAAATATCGTCTTTGGTCATCCCCGATGACAACTTTACTTTTAAAACCTCGGCTTTGGGGAGTACTACTTCAAATACCCTTTCTTTTTCGTAAAAGTTGGCATGCGCTTTCTCGCCTTCCGTTAGCACCAGACGAAACGGCAAGGCATAAGGCCATTTGGCGCCCTCCGAGTAGCCGAAACTGACCGGAAAGGATTGCGGCCCGCCGGGGAGCCCATTAAATACGGCTTGGCGCGAGAATATATCCGGCAGATAAGGCAGTTCAATCTCGTCTTCATCCACAAACGGAAGGTCATGATTATCCGGGTCCGGTTTACCGGCAATAACACCGCTTTCTCTCGGAACGATTACTTTATAGGCATTTTTATCTACCGCTCCGCTTTCCGGATCATCAAAAAGGCGATGAGTCTCCGCTAAAGATTGTGCCGATTTGGGAGGCACAATATGACGCTCGCTTACCGCCTCAAAGGGTGTATTAAAATTACTGCGAATAACGATATGATCAACCGACTCACCTTCGGTAATCTGCTTGCGCATAACCGTTACAGGTGTCGGCACCGGCTCGAAGCGCCCGTAAACAAGCGGTTCGGTAGCATGTTTATCATCGTATTTATTATCTAAAGACAGTCGATTACCGGCTAAATCGACGGCCCTTGCCCTGAAACGATAGGTTATTCCGTAGCGTAATCTGGGAAGAGAACCCGGTACCGGTTTAAATTCAACGCCTAATTTAAAATCGGGGTCTATCTCTTTGCCTGTATAGTTCGGGCTGCCGTCGGGGTCAATTGTTTTACCCGGGCGGGGAGCAGACAAACTCCACCCATTCCAATGAAAAAGCGATTCTCCCTGACGCAGGATATCGGATGAATCATCGGCGGCAGACGTTACCCCTTGTGATATCCAGCCTTCATCTTCATGCCTTTCGACAATTGCCGAAGAGGGCTTTAAAAATTCGTAAGTTCCCGCGCGGCGGCAAAGGGAATGCCACTTATTGGTAAGCGAATCCCAGACGTCAATCACAAATCCGCGTGTGAGGTCTTCGGCGCTTAAAAGCATGTCGCTCCCGTTTTCGAAGTTTTGATTAAGATCGTCTTGCCTTTCAAACGTTTCGTGCGTTTGCTCCGCTTTATCTATCCTTGCAACCGAAATGCCGGCAGAGCGTAACGACGGAAGAGATATTTTTTCGGGGGTATCGGCAGACCTGCGGGTACTGTGTGATAATGTTAAATTTGAGGCAAAATTGATTGCCTTAATAGCGGAACCGTCAACATCAATCGCAGTTACATGGTAACGCCTTTGGTCCTCAAACGGAAGCATCCTGTCAACTATTTCAGGATTACCGACTCTGGACAAAGAATAAAACGAAGACGAATCCACATAACAGCGGGTTGCCATTTTCCTGTCCCAGTCGGGGATATTAACCGTTACAACATCGGTGAAATCGGGCATTCCCGGCATCCATGTTGCCAATACCTGCACCGTGTTTTCGGAAGCGGTCTGCGGCGGTAAAGCGGCTACCAAATCAAAAACCAATCCCAATCGCCTTAGAAGATACGGATAATCGGCAAGAATTGAAATTGCCTTATGAAAATCAATGGCGGGGGGCTCTAATGTCACTCTTTTAGCGTTAAACGGCTTATGAAAGAGTTTAGCCTGTAAAAAGGATTTGGTGATTTCGGCGGGATCACCGGAGCTGCCGGCTGATACATAGCCGTGTCTTTTAAGCTCGTTCATTATATTGTTTGTTAATTGTTCCTCGTTTTTATCCCTGTACGAAAAAGCCAGCGGTCGGAAAGGAGAATCCTCATTTACGAACAGTTCACTTGCGGTCGGAAAATCTCCGCCGGAAGTTGTTGCCAAATCGATATACTGCTTTTTAAAAAATGCCTCGATATTTTTTACGGGGAAAGATTGGATCGGCATATTTTTAAAATCCTGCATCTCATAAGGGTGAATGCGTGTGTTTTTATCGAAAAGAGCCTGCCAAAGCTGAGAACTCGGTAATTCGCTAACGATAGCGGCCTGTGTCGTCTCGCCGTTTTTAAATTGAACACTAAACATAACCGACCGACGGCCGTCAGTAGGGAACAAAGTAGCGGGCCAATCCAAAAAATCAGGAAAAGCGGAAAGAGTGGCATTTTTATCGTCGGTTTCCAGACGCGGTGCAACAAAAACCGATAATCTTAAATTGGTCAGCCGCCCCGTAATGGAATAGGCTCCGTCAGGCAGGGCCGTCCACATTATTGTCTGTTTTTTCATAGCTTATCTCCTTGTCCTTCCGCTACATGGCAATTTGAGCAAAAGCTTCAGTATATTCGGTCCATTCGTCTTGATTTATTAAATCTTCAAAGCCTCCGCTTGTCGATCCGGCCGCTAAATTAACCCGTTTCCCGGCACGTGCTCCGGAATGGATTGCCGACACCGGAGGGTTACTGCCGCCGCCGTCACCGCCGGCAATTCGTCGTTCAACCGAAAGCTGAACACTGGCGCTAAAGAACAAAACCTCGACTTTAACAGTCAATTTAGCCTGCCCCCACAACTCGTTGGGCGGCTTTTGGAAGGTAAGCCCCAGATAAAATTCCACCGAAAGGGTTACAAGCCCCAAAACCCTCATTGAACCGCCCATACGAACATAAGCGGTAAGGCTAACGGTTTCTTCGGGCTCTCCAACCTTTTCCATCTCAAAATAAATACCGCCGACAACATGGACTTCGCCGCTGGCAACTCCGATATTAAGTGCCATACTGGCACCAAACTCCAACGCCGCTTCGAGTCGTTCCACCCCGTCTAAACCTACTTCAATTGCAAAGAAACCCCCGCCGCCGATAGCAAAAACCGTTAACAGGAAGGGCTTTTCCCGCTCGCAGAAATTAAACCTGACTCTGGCCGGTTGCCCCGTAAAGGGAATCGCCAATTTAAAAGCCAGGCTTATATTCTGAATAGTGACAATACCGACACCAACGGTAGGAATCGGCAGTGATAAACCGGCACTCACCGCCGTTGGGGTAACATCCAGACTCATCCCCGACCCCAGTTTTTCCATAAATTTTCTGAGCGGGTTAACAAATTCCAAGTGGCCGGCAAACTCCGTTTTGTTGATATCAATATCAACATCGGGTTTTTTGCCTGTTTTGGCGGTAAAAACCATTTTTGTAAAGTGGAATCGCAAAAATAAGTAATCCCCGTTGCCAACCATATTTATCCGGAAATTACGCAGATCGCCTTTAATATCGTACGTAGGCGGCGCGGGCGGATCAATGGGAGTAACAAAAACCCCCTTCACTTCCAGTTTGGTGGAAGCGGAAGGTTCGAATATACGTAACGGGTCCGCCTTAACATCCGGATTCCAATCTATACGCGTTTCGATTGCCTCGGGCGGAAGGCTGTTATTCCCATTCGGATAGATGATATTGTTGGTAATCCGCGGAGATTTACGTTCGTCACCAAAGTTCGCGGGCTGAATAATTTCCGAAAGCAATATCCCTCCCAGAATCTTGGCGCCTGTAAAAAACTGTTCGGGGTCAAAGGTTGTCGGAACGGTATCGACCGGACCGGCAATCACCCCTTTATTGCGCGAAAGGGCACTAATTTGCATATTAGGGGTAATCAGCGCACCGGATTTATCGCCCGTCCCGTTGAAATTCATATCAACCTTTGACTTGAGCTTTGCCCAAATATAAGCCGGATTATTGGCCGGTTGGAAACCGTCTTTAAGATACTGGGGATGGAGTTCAATTATCACCGGCTCCGGTAAAGCCTTGCCGCAAGCCTGTTCCGCACCCGGAAGGCGAACGTCGGCTTCCTGCCAAATCGGGAAAAAGCGTGGCATGTCATCCGGTAAGCTGACATTCTGCGGTGTCGGAAGCTCCGCGCCTAAAGTTATCGTTTTTATTTCAGCGGCGGTATCGCCCGGCTTACCGCCTGCGATTCCGTCTTTGGCAGAGCTTGGCGCAAGTGCCACTTTTTGCCCTTGCAGGGCCCTTAATCGCCTATCCTTGTTGGCAGTTGATTTGTTATACGCTTCAACGGCAGGTTGAAGGAAATCGCCTAAATCCTCCGCCTGTTGCAGTGTGGAGGAAATAAATGCCAACGGGGCGGTAAATTCCGTTACTTGTCCGTCACCGTCCGTTGCCGTCATATGGAAAAGATAGTCTTTACCGGCAACCCTCGGCCAAAAGGCTTTTTGCCCGCGCCCCACCAAATCGTAGGCCTCACCGGTCAGGGTAGGGTCATCAAGCGACGGCGTTATCGTTGTTGTGATACGCACATTATTAAAAGGCCACTGCCGCCCCTGATTGGGTTGTGAAGAATGAGCGGGATATGTTTTTACGGGTTGCCTTACAACAATAAAAAAGCGCTGACGGAGATATGCCGCCGTATTACCGGACATAGTGCCGCCGGGCGGAACCGGTTGCACCTTGCGCTCGGTAACCTTTACAAGCGTCGCCCCGTGCCCTGTCGGAAACAAGAACCCTTTATAAACTACACGCACGTAATTATCACGCGCCATAGCGGCCAAATGACGCCATTCAACAATATCAAGGTCGGCGCCTGCCGGAGCGTTCTCCCAAACACCGCGGGCATCCAGCCATGCACCGAGGCTGCTTAACATAAACCGGTTAACATCCACCGGCGTCGGATTGTAATATTGCAGGGAATCGGATTGCACAAGGCTGTATTTAGCAATATTATAGTCTGAAGTTAGCCTCACCAATTGCCAGCGGTCGTTATTTGTAAGCGACATCCTAAACGGATTCATATCGTTGGCATCGGGGGTGATTTGGCGATCAAATCCGGGCGTCCAGATGGCACGCAGCGTGCGATACTTGGATTGCTTTTCATCCACTTCCCAAGTGCCCTTGGCGGTCTGATTAAGGGTTATCCCGCTTATAGACATTTTTCTGACACCCATACGCGAGTGCCAAAGTTCGGTACGATTGTTATGTGTCACAGGATTAAAAGAATGCGCCCAACCGGCATGGCGGTTCGGCGACATTATTAATTGCCAAGGAACCTCCAAAGCCGTCTCCCATTTTTGCGGCTCCGTCGGAATTTTACCGAAATCCGTTTCGTCCGAAGGCAGGGCCGTCGGCGCTACATTCAATTCATATTTATTCCAAGACAACAATTCGTTAAGTGTAAATGGAATCGGAGCTGTCCCGGGCGGGATTTTAAAAACAAGACGGCTAACCCCCGCCAATCTGGCCGATACCGAACCGGGCTGAAGGAGCGCTTCCGAACCGCCGGGGGGATTCGGGGCAGAGGAGGGATCTTCGGTGTCGTCCGCAAATTCCTCCGCCGTTTCAAGAAAAGCCTGTTCCGCAATATTTTGCGGCAGGATATCATTTCCATGGGCAAAGTTTACCGCTATGTAAGCATCTTTATCATCGTTTACGCGTTCCAAATTGGTTCCGTTCAGTTTAAGATGATAGAAATCGAATCTTAAGATCAACATATCTTGTTTGCGCAGAACGGATGCGCTAAACCCAGGTTCTGTCGAGGTAGTTGTAGTTTTATCACCCCCCGGTAAACAGCTGCCGAACGGGGCTTTCAAATCGCAAGAGGTAACGGCTGCTTCAGGGACAATGCTGTTGGCAAGTAATACCGTTCCTCCGAGGGCCGCCAGTTTAAGAAGCATTCGGCGCGTAATGGGGTTCTCCCCAAGTTTATCCGCCATCTCTAAAAGTTGTATGGCGGGCGTAGTGTCATCAACAAGTGAGTCATCCGGGGGTTGGGGAAAATTATTCTCACGGAAAGCGATTATTTCATTTATAATCGTATCGGTAATTTTACGGGGCTGAGATGAGTTACTGTCTTGGGAGCTTAAACCGTTATCTTTCATTAGCGCACCTCACGGAAGTAAACTTGCAAATTCCAAAATATTTACGCGTTAAAAGAAGGTTGTCATATAAGCGCAGGGCGCATAACTCCGTAAACATACTCCCTCCTTTTAACCCTAAAAACCACATCCGGTCGGTCTCGGAAAAATGCTTCCGATATCAAGAGCAGGCAGATATAAAATACCGAGCACAACAACATATTAGGTTACCTTTTTGGTGATGTCAATAGCTATTTCGATAAAACCGATAAAGAAGTTAATAAAATGATTTACGGTATTGTTGCAACCGAGGGTCTTAACATGCAAATTTAAAAACTCCCCCTGTTTTTCCATAACCGACGGACTCTGTTTAAAGATGTTTTCGCTGTTTTTGCCTTATTATCCCATTAAAATCAAAAATTACTGACATTTAATGTCAATAACTATTGACATAGCATAGTCAAGTTTATTAAAATCGAGGTTAATTTAAGTATCGCATACTTCTGTTTGCTCTGAGTCGATGGTTGATTATAGAGTTTGGCGTTTTTTTACAAAATCATAGACATAAGGAGGTAAGAGTTAGAACCATTTTTGTCTTATTTTTAAAAATCTGTTAAAAGGAAGGTAGAAAAGGATCAAACAATGGAAGTAAAAAGAGAAAGATGGAGCAGTAGATCGCTCTTTATCTTTGCGGCGATCGGCTCGGCCATCGGGCTGGGTAATGTTTGGCGCTTCCCTTACATGTGTTATGAATACGGTGGAGGCGCCTTTTTATTTGCATGGATTGTCGGGCTTATAATCCTTGGTATTCCCTGGTTGATGATGGAAATCGGTCTGGGAAAATATTTCCAAAAGGGAGCCCCCGGTGTCTTTGCCGGCATCGGTAAAAAATGGGAATGGGTAGGGTGGTGGCCCGTTTTTGTTGCATTTTTAATAGTGTCTTATTACACCGTGGTAATGGCTTGGTCTTTAAGATATGCCGTAGACTCGATTACGATGGCATGGGGTAAAGGCGCCGCGGCGGCTGAAGGTGCTGCTGATTATTTCTTCGGAAACATCTTGGAAGTCTCTTCAGGACCAACCGAATTGGGCGGCCAAGTCTGGCTGACTCTTCTTATGCTGGCTATTATCTGGATAATAATGTACGTTGTTATGTTTAAAGGTGCCAGAGTCCTCGGTAAGGTTGCTTTCTGGACGGTATTAATCCCTTGGGCTTTACTTGTTATAATCTTTATCCGCGGTATTACCCTTCCGGGCGCGGTTGACGGCCTTAACTATTATCTCTCAACTGATTTTAGTGTTTTGGCCGACGGAGGCGTATGGTTTGCGGCCTTTAGCCAGGTTGCCTTCTCACTCTCGGTCGGTATGGCCGGTATGTATGCTTACGGCAGCTTTATGGCTAAAAAATCGGATGTTAACAACAATGCTGCAATCGTTACCTTCTCAGACAGTGCCACCGCTTTCTTTGCCGGTTTTGCGGTATTTAGCGTAGTCGGCTTCTTTATGAATGCGTTATCAATCTCAGCCGGAGAAGTTACGGCTTCCGGGCTGGGCTTGGCGTTTATAACATTCCCGGCGGCTATCTCAATGATGCCGGCATTAAACGGTCTTATCGGCGTTGCTTTCTTCTTATGCCTGTTCTTCTTGGGTATCGACTCGGCATTCTTCTTGGCACACGGCGGCGTTGCCGCTCCGCTAAGAGACAAACTGGGGTGGAGCTTAAAGAAATCCACCATAATCGTTTGTGTTGCCGGATTCTTACTGGGTATGCTCTTTACAACCAAGGCCGGTGTTTACTGGCTTGATATGGTTGACCGAGCCGTTTCCTTCTACGGCCTGCTGATTACCGGTATTATTTCTTGTCTCTTGGTCGGCTGGGTCTTCGGCGCTCGCAAACTGCGCGAATACCTGAACGAAACTTCAGACTTTAAATTCGGTGCTTGGTGGGATTGGGTTATCAAGTTAGTTCTCCCCATCGCAATGACATTTGTTGTAATTTACGGTGGTTTCATGGTTGATATCCCCAACGCCTACGAAGGTTATCAAGTCGGTCCGTTTAACGGGTCACATATCTTATGGTTGATACTCGGCGTTACTCTGATTTTGAGTTTCGTACTCGGGCGAATGGCGACTAAAGCGCCCAAGGAGGAAGAATAATGACAACTGTTGCAATCATAAACACAATCATTGTGTGGCTATTTATTATCGGCGGGCTTGCTTTTTGTTTCTCTAAATTAGGGAAGGGCGGCGGCTGGGAAGACTAGCCTTATCGGCTACCAATCAATTATTAAAGAAAGGCTCCGCGAAAAACGGAGCCTTTCTTTTTTGGCAGGAAGAACCCTTTATAATTTTTTGATGCTGCTTAAATTCATTCAATCTTAAAATGAATTTTCTGTGCGTTTTTAGACTCATTAAGGTATAATTCTTTTAATTTATTTATGCGGGCGGGTGCTAAATGGCAACAACGGTATTAACACTCTTGGGAACGATGGCCCTTATTTTTGTGGCGGCGCTTATTTTTACCAACGCTATCGAATGGATAGCCTATCAAATGAAACTGGGGAGTTCGTTTGTCGGCTCCATTATCGCTCCGCTCTTTACGTCAATACCGGAAATGGTGGTCTTTTTAGTTGCTATTTTTGCCTTCAAAGACGGCATGGGGCATGAAATCGGGGTCGGAACCATTTACGGCCAGCCGTTTATGGCGTCCAGCCTCTCGTACGGTCTGGTGGGAATTGCTATTCTGCTTGGATTTTTACTTAAAAAGAGGCCCAGCGGACATATGCATGTCGATAAATCGCTAACAACACCGTTTCTATTTGTTACAATCTTGTTTCCGCTCACAATTATACCGGCCTTAGCCCACAATCAAATCGTAAACTACGTATTTGCCTTTATCTTTTTGGGGGCTTTTATTTACTACATATGGCTGATGTACAAAAGAAAACACGCCGGGCAGCTTGAGGATGCCGAAACGCCCTACTTCTCCCGCATAGCCTCCAAATCCGCAAGCGGCAAGGTGTTTCTGGCTGTCTTTCAATTGCTTGTCGCCGTAGGGCTGCTCTATATCGGCTCGGAAAAACTGGTCGGTACCGTTGAGAATCTCTCAACCGGAATCGGGCTTAGTGCGCTGGCACTGGCGCTGATTATTGTCCCCGCGGCAACCGCCATACCGGAAACTTCAACCGCCCTGATATGGGGATTTAGAGGCAGAGACACCTTAAGCCTCGGATCGCTTGTCGGTGAAAAAATACTTTATTCCACTTTCTATCCGGCGCTGGCGCTGTTTTTAATAAAATGGCCGTTTGATATTCATATTCTGATGAGCGTAATCGCCACAACGGTTATCTCCTTTTTACTTTACTTGTGTATCCGTTTTAATAAACTAAACTGGTACACACTTACCTTCGGGCTGATTTTCTTTGTGGCTTACGTAATAATGATATTTGTCCTCAAAATATAAACGGGAGGGGAAAATGTATACGGTAGTGGCAAAAGTAATCTCGCAAAAAGGCGTTTGCGAAGCCGGGCATAAAGTCGGCGATGAGTTTGTAATCGGCCAAAGCACCCCCTGCCATATGTGTTCTTGGGCCTTCTATACTGTTTTCCCGTTTGTCGAGGTATTGCAGTTCGGCGGTTCTTTCCCTTGGGAAAAAGACCCTTCAAAATCAATTGTGGCTTGCCCCGACCCCGATAACCCGGTTATTTTTGAGCTTGAAAGAAGAGTAATTTAATCCCAATGGACACACACTGCAACCTGCAGCCCTCCCCGTTTTTAACACAAAATATTGGCATACTGCCGCGCGGCAGAGCGCTTGATATTGCAATGGGAAACGGGCGCAATACTGTTTATTTAGCCAAAAACGGTTTTGATGTTGAAGGGGTTGATATTTCGCAAGAATCGGTTAATGCCGCACTCGAAAAGGCGAATTCGGAAGGGGTTAAAATTAAAACTGCCGTTACCGATATTGAAGCGGGGGAATACAGGATTGAAGAATCCGCTTATGACCTTATAATCTGTTTTAATTATCTCCACCGACCGCTGATGCCTCAGATAAAAGGTGCGCTTAAAAAGGGCGGTATTGTAGTCTACGAAACCTATACCGTGGACCAATTGCAGTTTGGAAAACCGTCCAACAGGGATTTTCTGTTGGAATACAACGAACTGCTGAAGATTTTTGCCGATTTCCGCTGTTTACGCTATTTTGAAGGCATTACCGATGCCAAAAAAGCAACCGCCGGCATAATCGCGCGAAAAACTTAAACGGGCGGCCTCGTTTTACTGTAATTCTTGTTCGGCTTCCTCCTCCATTTTGTAGAGCCGCGTATAGTAATCGGCAAATTCGTTTAAGTGTGCCAAGGCAATCTTACCGGTTAGAAGCGGGTCGTCATCGGTAACATTGGTTTGCGGGTCAACCAACCCGTGCTCCAATTCAACATCCAATCCCATCCGAAACTGCTCAACATCGAATTTCGTCCAGTCGATACCCAGCTCGTCGCCGATTTCTTGAGCTTCCTGTGTGGTAAAATGCTTTTCGATACTCATGACATTGTTCCTCCCGTTTTGTTTATGGAAAACAAAAAGAAAACCTGTTGCGGCGCTTTTAATCTCTTACCGCTTAAATCGGAGTTATTAAGAAACAGGCTATTCCTGTTCAAACTCTTTGATTACTTCTCTGATTTTCTGTTTCAGTTCGTCGTGAGGGGGTTCAATCCCTGAGCCGGCTTCCATTTTGGCAAGCCGTTCTTCAAGCTTGGTCTGCTTGTTAAGCATCAGTTTAATAATATCGGCAACCGGATCCGGTAAGTTGCCGTGTTCAAGATCCGATAACGGCTTATGGTGTTCGTCCACAACCCTGCCCGGAATGCCAACAACGGTTGCTCCGTCAGGCACCGGTTTGATTACTACGGAACCCGAGCCGATTTTAGCACCGTCTCCAACGTTAATTGCGCCCAAAACCACCGCACCGGTACCGATAACGACATTATTACCGATAGTCGGATGGCGTTTGCCTTTGTTAAGGCTGGTGCCTCCCAAAACAACACCCTGATAAATCAGAACGTCTTCACCGATTTCGGTTGTTTCTCCGATTACAACACCCGAACCGTGGTCGATAAAGAAACGGCGCCCGATAGTTGCACCGGGATGGATTTCAATAGCAGTAAAAAAGCGCGTACAATGCGAAAGAAGACGGGCAAGCAAACGCAGACGGTGTTTCCAAAGAAAATGCGCTACGCGGTGCGCCCAAACGGCATGCAAGCCCGGATAGCATGTCAAAACCTCAAGCACGCTCCTTGCTGCCGGGTCGCCTTTAAAAACAGTTCTGATATCCTCTGCAATACGCTTACACATTTACTTGATTATACACTTATAACGCCTCTTTACCAACCTTTTTTTAATATATTTGTGCTAAACAGAAATATTAAAACGGAAAAAGCAATATAATCATATATAGGTCGGAAGAGCGGGAAGTATAATGTGCAACAGGGCGCATTCTATCAACATAGAACCGGATGTATCGGGAATATCAGATAGGCGACTTTATTTTTCTGCGGAAGGTTTTGTGTTTCGCTCGCTTAACTTAAAAGCTGCCATTACCAGAATAATTAGCAGTCCGAGCGCAGTTGTAATTACAAAGGCGGTAGAGGTTGTTGCCAAAAGGGCGATAACCGAAACTATTAATGCTAAAGCGACGCCCTTTATACTTCGTTTATAGATGGAATAACCGTATAAAAGTAAAACTCCCACAATAACTGCCCAAGCAATAGCTGTCCACATATCGCCCTCCTAGCGCACGGTATTACAAATTTCTTGGGTATCTTCGGCAGATTTTGCATATATGGTTTCTGTTTTCATATAGTCAAAGCTTGTATTATTGCCCGCAGTTTTTGAAACCCTTGCGACTAACGTTCCGTCTGCCAACGCTTCAATTTCCATAGCGAAAGGTTTATTCGCCGGGCTTACAACTTCAACCGTAATGGGGCCTTTATTGCTGCCTAAAACCTTATCCGATCCGTCAAGTGGCAACAAAAAACTTTGGTCGTCAACAGTTACAGTAGCGACGGGTTCATTTAACGCCTTACCGCTGATATCGGCCGCGCTGACCGTGCCGCCTATTGAGCCTATCAAAATTATTGCTGTTACAAGAATAACGGATAGCGATTTACCAAGCATTTTATTCATTTCAACTCCTCCTTTTGCCAAATACGGGAGATTATTGATTGACTTGGCTTTTTTTACTTTTACGCCGCAAACCGGAAAATCCCGTCTACAACGCAATTACACGTCTGCTTTGCGCTTCGTTTACAGTGTTTCTTTATCAATCCAGGCCAAATAATCGGGGTTACCGCCGATAATCGGCAGGGCAATTATTTCGGGGACTTCATTGGAGTGAATCTCTTTGACAATACGGATTATTTCTTCTAAAAAGGAAGTTTTGGCTTTAACAATAAGCAGGCTTTCGTCTGTCGATTCAATATTACCTTCCCAGCGGAAAAGCGAATGTACCCCGTCAACGATATTAACGCAGGCTGCTTTTCCTTCTTCCACCAGGACTTTTGAGATAAGATCGGCCTCTTCACCGGCTGAAGCGGTAATAAAGATAACTGCATATTCGGAGTTTGGCATCGCCACCTCCTTATTGGATATTTAAACTGCGGCAAGCATCCTGTTAACTGCGCCGACAGCTCTGAGCCTGATATCTTCGGGGACTTTAACCTCGGGCGTTAAGGTTTCCAAAGAGCGGAGAACCTTTTCAACGGTAATCAGCTTCATATTTCGGCAAACGGCATTTTGTGAAATGGGAATAAATAATTTTTGCGGGTTTTCTTTTTGCATACGATGAATAATACCGATTTCGGTCACCACTATCATTTGCCTAACCTCAGGATGCGCGGCATAGCGGCACATACCGCCGGTACTTAAAACCTCATCGGCAAGCGCAGTTACCTCCGGACGGCATTCGGGGTGTACCACCACCTTGGCCTCCGGATATTCTTGTTTCAATTTGAGAACATCTTCGGCCTTAATATCCGCATGAACCGGACAATAGCCGGGCCAAAAGGTATATTTTTTATTCGGAACCTGTGATGCCACGTATTGCCCCAGATATTGGTCAGGGACAAAGAGAATTTCTTCCTCGCTAAGACCGGCAACCACCTTTGAGGCATTAGCCGAAGTACAGCAGATATCGGATTCGGCTTTAACCGCCGCGGTTGAGTTAACATAAGTAACCACCGCCGCATCGGGCAGTTCTTTCTTGGCCTTAATCAGTTCTTCGGCGGTAACCATATCCGCCATCGGGCACCCCGCTGCGGAATCGGGAAGTAAAACCGTTTTATCAGGGGATAAGATTGAAGCGGTTTCCGCCATAAAATGAACGCCGCAAAAAACAATTACATCGGCCGCAGTCGAGGCGGCTTTTTGTGAAAGCTCCAGCGAATCCCCGACAAAATCGGCAATATCCTGAATCTCCGAAGGCTGGTAGTTATGCGCCAGAATAACGGCATTTTTGGCCTTTTTTAATTCCTGTATTCGGTTTATTAATTCAATTTGCTTGTTATCCACCTGATATAACTCCTGTTGCAAGAGGGTATGCGGAAATTTTTAGAGACACGTCTGTACTTAATTATTATACCTTGAACGAATAAAGATTGCATCAAGCAGCGGGGTTTAGAAGTCTTTTAAGCGTAAATTTTATCCGACCGATACGGTAACAGATAGGTACCCCGCTCCAAAATAAGCCGGAAACCAAAGGGACTCTATCTGTTTTAGTTATTATTCCCGAGATCGTTATTTAAAGAATTCATAAACATCACGGCTGCCGGTGAAGATTGGGAAAGGACCCAATCCCGAAGACATTCATAAGAGCAAAAATTATATCTAACAACGGAACCGTTGCCGTTAAAAGCGGAAAGAATCAACCAGCCTTCCAATACATCGCTGACCGCTTCATTGGGGCTAAATCTTTTTTCCTGTCCGCAAGAAAAACAAAGACAATACTGATCTACCATTCAACATTCCCGGCAGGTACCGCAGCGTAACCCGCCAATTAAAATTATATTTATAATTATACAACCCGGTTTACAGATATCAAAATCCGAGGTTTTAAGCCGCTGCTTCGGCCGCCTCTTTTTCCTTGCGCTGCTTGTAAACGAACCTTGAAAGGACAATGCTTAACTCCAAGAGGATAATCAGCGGTACGGCAATAATCGACTGATTAATAGGATCCATTGTCGGTGTAATCAGCGCCGACAGTACAAACGCAAGGACAATCCACAGTTTACGTTTATTGGCAAGCCACTGCGGGGTAACCAGCCCCATCCGCGCCAATATCATAATAATTAACGGGGTTTCAAAAATCAAACCGACATACAAAATCATACGTGTTACAACGGTTACGTATTCGGTCAGCCTCCAAACGTTTTCGGCTACATCGCTCAAAAAACCGCCCAAGAAACCCATTGCCGGCGGAAGGGCAACAAAGTAAGCAAACGCAACCCCTATTGCAAACAACAAGGTAACAAAGGGCAGAACCTGAAAAATTGTCTTCTTTTCTTTTGAAGTTAAGCCCGGAGCGATAAAGGCAATCATTTGATAAACCAAAAAGGGCATCGCGATAATAAAACCGCCCGCCAGGGCAACCTTAAAATAAACGGCAATATTTTCGGTTGGGGTAATGGCTTGAAACTCAATCCCCTTTGCGGGGCGCTTTAAAATAAGAATTAAAGTTTTGGCAAAAACAAGGGTAATACCGGTTGTAATAACCATTGCCACAACGGATTTGGCGACACGGTCACGCAGTTCTACCAGATGCCCTTTAATCGGCATCCTTTTGCCGGTATAGGGATCTCTTTTAAATACGGGCGTTACCACGTTATTATTCCGCCCCCTCGGTATCAGACTTTTCGGCTGGGGTTATTGTTTTGTCGTCGGGGGCATCGATATTCCTCGCCGGTGTTTCCAAGGGCTTTTTAACCGTATCGACAATGGCCGGGGCATCTGTTTTTAAGAATTCGTTTAACTTTTCGGTGCCTTCGTTTAATGTGGAGGATACTTCTTGGGCACCCTGTTTCAGTGAGTCTTTTATTTCGAGTGTTGCCGCATTAAATTCAAGGGAATCTTTTTCCAACATATCTGCAATTTGAGCGGTTTCGTCATCCATTCTTTCCTTAACGCCGCGAATTTCATCGTCTATTGTTTTGGCGATTTCGTCCGCTTCCGCATCAAGGGCGTTTTTGATTTTTAAGGATTCCGAATCGAGTGAACCTTTAATTTCCTTGGCAGTGTTTTTCAAATCATCGAAATCATCTTCCATATCCAACGATTTGGTTACTTCCCCCGTAAAATTCCTGGTCATCCTTCTCAAATCGCGCATCATCTTACCAAACTGACGCGCATACTCGGGCAGTTTGTCGGGCCCGACTACAAGAAGAGCAACTACCAATATAACCAGTATTTCTAAAAAACCAAGGTCTAAACCCATTGTTCTATCTCATTTTCAGTTATATTTTTTTATAAACAAGGCACCTCGGCACGGGATAAAACTCAACTATAATGAACTTAAAATTCCGAACCGCCTGTTTTTCTGCTTAATTCCCGAATTATTAAAATTCGTCAGACTATACCTAGCCTTTTTTTGCTTTCTTTCTTGTTTTAGATGTAGCTAATTCTTCCGATTCCTCGTCATCGTCCTGTCTGTGTTTTTTGAAATCTTGCTTCCATTTGCCAAACATTTCAAAGAACTGGGGCAGCTTGCCGGCCCCGAAAACAATGAAGATGACAAGTAATATAGCTATTATCTCGAAAGGACCGATTTTAAACGGCAATAGTACCTCACCTCCGCTAAAATAAACTCAAAATAATTCCGACACCCAAACCAAAAGACACAGGGCGGTTGTTATTTCATCTTTTGAAAATATCCCCTTCCTGTCAATTCCGGGAAAGGGGATACGCTTAAAGACTATTTACACAAAACGCTGTGCCGATTTTCAGCTCGGGATAATAATTACGCATTACTCCCGAAAAACCTACTCCGCCGTTTCTGCGGGAGTTTCTACCGCAGCAGGTTTAGCTACTTCGCTCTCTGCCGCCTCGGGTGTTTCCTTGGCAGCCGGAGCCTTCTTCGCCGGAGCCTTCTTCTTCTTGGCTACTTTTTTCGGCTTGGCTTCTTCTTTTTCCTCAGATTCGCCGTCGCCTTGAGCGCCCTTCTTAAAGGCGTTGATACTCTTGCCCAATGCGGAGCCTACCTGCGGAAGTTTTCCCACACCGAAAACAATGAGAATGATTACCAGAATTAGCCCAATCTCTAACGGACCCGGTCTTCCCATATTCTTAAAACCCCCTTTAATTTAATAAGCGTGACAAATTATAAAAATTTTTACAAAGATATAATGTATCATTTTATGAATGGTCATGAAGAATGCAGAATAAAAAAACGGATATCATTGATTTACATTACACTTATATTCCAGCTAATGATACACAAATGTACTATCGTTGTCAATCGATAAAAAGAAATTAAACGCCATTATTAATCGTAAAAAAACCGTTTAAAACCGCCGTTAAACCGGGGAATAATAATTTAAAAAAAGCGCCTTTTAATATCTTATCTCCGTTGTGATAGAATATCAGGAGATATGAACGAAACAGAGAAGGACTCGCAAGAAACCCCGGCGGAGTGTAAGCCTTCGTGGGTAAAAACCAGACTTTTCCCGATATTGATGCTGACCTTTATCGTGGCGATTGTTGTCGGCGTTTTTCTGGCTTATAAATATAACCCGAACTTGATTGAGGACCTCAAAGGTTACGGCTATCTCGGAACATTTGTTATCAGCGTAATCCTGAATGCTTCCGTTGTTCTGCCGGTGGGCAACTTTGCGATTATTGCCGTTTTAGGAGCTACCCTCCCTTCACCGACAATGGTGGGGCTGGCAGGCGGGCTGGGAGCCGCCATCGGTGAAATGACCGGCTATCTCGCCGGTTTTGGCGGACAGGCCTTGGTTGCCAATAAAACCAATCGTCTGTACCTTAAGTTGGAAGCGGCTCTCTGTAAACACGGGGCCCCGGCAATCTTTGTGCTTTCGATATTCCCCTTTGCTTTCGATATCGTCGGTTGTATTGCCGGCGCATTACGTTACCCGATTTGGAAATTTTTTATTGCCTGCTGGCTCGGCAGAACCATCTTGTATACTGCCATCTCTTGGGGCAGCGCTTTGGGCTTGCAGTTTATACTTGATTTCGTTAACTGATTTTTTTAATCCGCAGAAGGACCAGCCCTCCGGCCAAAAAGAAAACAAGGCATGTAAAAAGCATAACTTGGTATCCCATACCAAAACTCTGTTTTTCAAAGAAATCGATTATCGGCCCAATCAGACGCGCCAAGGCTCCCGCTCCGGCAGTCGCCATATTGGCAATCCCAAGATAACGCGCTTCCTGGCCTTCTTCTATTAAATCGATTGCCATTGCCCAGTTTGTGCTTGTAAAACCGCCCAACGCCACCCCGATAAATCCGGCGGCAATCATAATGATGTTATAGTCTTTGGTTAAAATTATTAAAAGCACCCCGAATGCCCCGATTAAAGCGGATATTACGGCAATCGGCACACGCCCGATGCGATCCGATAATCTGCCTGCCGGATAAACAACAATTAACATTCCGACAATCGCCAGTATTAAAAATTGAGCCGCCGCCGATGCCGGGTCGGGAACGCCGATATGCATCAAAAAATAAAGAGCAAACTGTTGGATTATCCCCAAACCGGCAAAAAAGAAGAGGCGCGAAGCTAAAAACCATAAAAACTTGCGGTTCATTTTGAGGTCAATCTTAAAGGTGTTAATCAGAACTTCTTTGATTGAAATACGGCTTTCGCCGCTCCCCGGATTTTCTTTAACGGCTAAGGCGGTAATTAATATACAAACAAGTAAAACCGCACTGGGGATTAAAATCGACAACCATAACCATTGGTCACCGCCGCCCGCGGCGTAATTATCTATCAGTTTGCCGATGATGTAGATAAGGACAACCCCTCCCATCATCTCCACAAAACCCTTGACCCCCGAAGCCTGCCCCTTTTTACCCTCGGGAACCAGATCGGGAATCAGCCCTTGGTGCGCCCCTTGCACGGCGTTACTTGCAATTTGCATTACGCAATAAATGCTAAACAGTACGGCATAGCTCTCCGCCAGCCCAATCCCCGGTAAAAAGAGCAGCAGGCATAAGCCTCCGATAATTATAAAAGGGCGTCTTCTTCCCATACGAAAACCGACACGGTCGCTGATAGCCCCGAAAACAGGCTGCAACAGCATGGCAAGGATTAAGCCGGTAAACGTCATTAAGCCGAGATATGTGTTTTTTTCGGACTCGGGGATAAAATCGAGGATGCGAATGGGAAGGATTAAAGAGTGCATCGCTTGCCACAACCCTGTCGTAGCAAAGACCAGCACAGTGATTTTAAGATAATCCCACTTACCGAAAGAGCGGGGGGCAGTTGTAGCGTCAGTCTGTTTCTGTGTCATGGCAGACTCAAGCATAGCAGAAGAAAGGAGGGAGAGGCAATAACTTTATTAAGAGAGAATTGAGGGGAAACAACCGCTCAGAGACAGCTGCAACTGCCTCTGAGCAAAAAACTTAGAGCTTACGGATAAATCGGCGGGGAATCAAGGCCGGTAACCTCGGCAAAACCGGACATAATATTCATATTTTGAATTGCCTGCCCCGAAGCGCCCTTAATAAGGTTATCAATTGAGCTAACCACAATCAGGCGGCCTGTTCGGCTATCGATAAAGGGATAAACATGGCAAATATTACTGCCCCAAGTGTTTTTGCTATGCGGCGGGGCGTCAACCACTTTAACAAAGGGTTCATTTTTGTAAAAATCTTTGTAAAGAGCGGTAATTTCCGCCTGCATATCTTCTTTGGTCACAAACTCATCTCTTAGCCGGGCATAACAGGTGGATAGAATACCGCGCGTCATCGGCACAAGGTGCGGAACAAAAGTTACGTTTACAACTTCTTCACCCAAAAAAGATAATTCCTGTGCGATTTCGGGCATATGTCGATGACCTTTTAAGGCATAAGCGGTAGTATCTTCGTTTGCTTCCGCATAATGGGTACCGATAGTTAAAGTCCGTCCGGCACCGGACAGCCCCGATTTGCTGTCGATAATGATATCATCTTCTGCTATGCCGTATTTCACCGCCGGTGCCATCGCTAAAATTGCACCGGTCGGATAGCAACCCGGGTTAGCAACCAAATCAGCGCCGGCAATATCTTTACGATAAAGCTCGGGTAAGCCGTAAACCGCTTTATCCAGCAGTTCCGGTGACGGGTGAGTAAAACCATACCATTCATCGTAATCGGCGGGATTACTTAAACGGAAATCGGCGCTGATATCAACCACTTTCGTACCGCGCTCAATAAGTTTAATAACCTCCGGCGCGCTTTCTTTATGGGGCATCGCCGCAAACGCAAAATCCACATCACTAAGCTCCGATTCTATCACCAGCTCGGTAAGACCTGCCAAATGCGGAAAGACTTCCGCAAGCTTCTTCCCGGCGGTACTTCTCCCCGTAACCGAAACAAGCTGGACACCGGGATGACACACAAGCAAACGGGCAAGTTCCACACCGGCATATCCGCTAACGTTTAAAATCCCAACCTTTATCTTTTCCATTTGTTTTCTCCGTCCCTTCGCTTAATTACACTCTGAATATCTTTAACAAGAGCCTTTTTGCGTACCTTAAAAAAAGGAAAATTTCCCGATTAATTCTAACATATTATTGCCGTTGAGAGAATATTATGCTACCATTATCTATTGACCACCTATCATAGGTCAAAAATTTCCGATTTTATGAAAAGGGGTATATTATGCCAAAAATTTATTTAATTGATGTAACCAACAGAGACGGTGTTCAAACCGCCAAGTTGGGTCTCTCCAAGCTGGAGAAGACAATGATTAACCTGCTCTTGGATGAGATGGGGATATTCCAATCGGAATTCGGATTCCCGACCACCAGACATGAATCCAACTACTTACAAGCCAACCTCGAACTTGCCAAAATCGGCGCCTTCAAAAATATCCGGCTTGAGGGTTGGGTTAGGGCAATGGCCGCCGATATTGAGCTAGCCTATAAATTAGTGCCGGGGCTTGAGCATCTTAATTTGTCTATCTCTACTTCCGATCAAATGATCGACGGCAAATTCAAAGGCAGAAAGAATCGTGATGATATTATCAACGATATGATAGAAGCCATTGAAACCGCCAGAGCGCACGGAACCAAAACCATCGGCGTCAATGCCGAAGATGCTTCCAGAACGGATTTGGATTATCTGATTAAATTCGCCAAAGCCGCCAAAGCGCACGGCGCCGATCGCTTAAGATATTGCGACACACTGGGCTACGATAATCCTTTCTCGATTTATGACGCTGCCAAAGCACTGTCCGAAAACGTACAGATGCCGATTGAGCTGCACTGCCACGGGGATCTCGGAATGGCGGTTGCAACGTCGATTGCCGGGGCTAAAGGGGTTATTGACGGCGGACAAGACGCTTACATTAACACCACGGTTAACGGAATCGGCGAACGCTGCGGCAATGCCGATTTAGTGGCCACGATTTTGGCCATTACCAAATCAAAAGGATTTAACGAAAAATACAAACTGGGCGGTGATGTTGATCTTTCCAAGGCTTACAAAATTTCTAAATTTGCCAGCTACGCCTTTGAAGTTCCCATTCCCATTAACCAGCCGGGCGTCGGAGCCAATGCGTTTGCTCACGAATCGGGCATCCATGCCGACGGTGTGCTGAAGGACCCCGAAAATTACGAACTCTACGGTTTTGAAGAACTGGGCAGGGGCGACCCCGAACTGGTCGAAACCGGCAGGGAAATATGTACCGGTGAGTACAGCGGAATTTCGGGTTTTAGCCATGTTATGGGCACGCTTTCGATGTGCTTTAAAGACAGAGACGAAGCCAATAAAGTGCTGGAACTGGTAAGGTATGCCAATGTTGCCGCACAAAAACCGCTTAACGAGGATGAGCTTAAGTTTATTGCCACCTATCCCGATATCGCCAAAAAGTTGCTCACTCTCACTCCGTTGGAATAATTTTTCCGATAAATTGAATAAACTTGGATTATTAACGGGGTTGTATCCGATTGCAACCCCGTTAATCGGTTTATAGACTAAGTTAAAACACAATTCCGATTATGTGACGATATCTCTGAATAAAAAGACAGCAGAATGAATTTTATGATTAGAAACATTTACGACAAACTTTTAGCGGCTTACGGGCCCCAGAATTGGTGGCCGGCCGAAACGCCGTTTGAGGTAATGATTGGGGCGGTATTAACGCAATCAACAGCGTGGAGTAACGTGGAAAAAGCGATTGGCAATTTAAAGAACGCCGATGCGCTTTCGCTCCAAGCAATTAAAGAAATGTCGTTTCCCGAACTTGCGGAGCTGATTAGACCCAGCGGCTACTATAATGCCAAAGCCCGTAAGCTGAAGGCATTAATTTACTGGCTGGATGAAAATTATTCCGGCGATATTTTGCAAATGCGCAAAGCGGATACCAATAGACTGAGGGAAGATCTGCTGGCAGTCTACGGCGTCGGTCCGGAAACAGCCGATTCGATTCTTTTATACGCTCTGGAGAAACCGGTTTTTGTTGTAGACAGCTACACCAAGCGCATTTTTTCGCGTATCGGCTTAATAGATGAGGAATGCGGTTATAATGACTGCCAAAGGCTTTTTACCGCAAATTTAGCGGCGGATGCCGTTCTGTTTAACGAATACCATGCTTTGATTGTAAAACTTGCTAAAGAGGCCTGTAACAAAAAGCCCGTTTGCACCGATTGCTGCCTTCTGCAAATTTGTAATTACGGGAAAAATCCGGCAGCAAAAGCTAAAAAGCCCTAGATTAGCGAACAATAAAATGATATTATGCTAGCATCGGGAGTTTGTTTTAAAACGCTAACTAACTTTGCCGAGGCTATGAGAGAAAACAATGGACCAATACCATAATCCTAAAGTAGATAAAATTGCGGAATTAATCCTGCAATCAAGACGTTTAACCTTTTTTACCGGCGCCGGAGCCAGCACGGAATCCGGAATACCCGATTTTCGCGGCCCGGGCGGTATTTGGGGACGTTTTGACCCCGAAGACTTTTCTTACGAAAGATTTTTGAAAAACCCCAATGCCAGGCGCAGACAATGGAAACTCTTTAAAGAACTTAGCATTTCCGCCGAGCCCAATAACGCTCACCTGGCGATAGCCGAACTTCATCACTTGGGGAAGCTGGACAGCGTTATAACCCAAAATATTGATAACCTGCACCAAAAAGCCGGTGTCCCCGAAGAACTCGTTTTGGAACTGCACGGGAATATGCGCTCGTTTACATGTTTGGGTTGCGGCAAATATTACCCGTTTCAACTGATAATGACCGAGAACGCAGAGGATAACCCTCCGCACTGCAAAGAATGCGGCGGAATTTTGAAAGCCAACGTAGTCTTTTTCGGTGAGCCGTTACCGGAGGATATTTTAAACGAAGCCATCAAGCGCGCCTGTTCAAGTGATTTGATGATTGTTATCGGCTCAGGTCTGACGGTCTACCCCGCCTCTTACATACCGGCCTATGCGGTAAATTCCGGCTCGAATTTGGTAATTATTAACCTTACTCCCACCCCGTTTGACGATCAAGCCTGTATCATCGTTAATGCTAAAGCGGGAGAAACAATGTTTGCCGTTGTGGAACAAGTTAAAGACAGGTTAATGTATAAGTAAAAAACGACGCGGTTTTAGATAAAGATAAGTTTGCAATTAATTGCGGCGGGCTTTATTAAAAAAACTTACCTCAGGCGATTAAAGGCGACATAGATACCGAAAACAATCGAAGCAAAATACAACATCATTAAAAGGGGAGCGGTAAATATCGCCGTTCCAAACACGGCAGTAACGCTAACCAACCCGCTCAAAAAAACCAAAATACAGGCGGCAATTACCAATTTAGTACCGCGCTTGCGGTTAATAACACGGCTCATCCCTTCGCTGATTACAAAACCGGCTCCGGCACCGAACAGTAAATTCAAAAAGATAAAACGCACAAAAAGACTGATTACGCCCCACAGAAAACCGTAAACCAAGGCAATCAGCAGCCCAACGGAAACGGCAAGAAGCATTTGTTTGTTATTTACTTGAAAGGTCGGCAGTTTATTGATACGTGCGCATTCCGAACAGCGCATACCGACCGGCGTTTCCACCATGCACTTCGGGCAAATCGGTTTTTCGCATTTCCCGCATAATAAATTCGTTTCGGTATTGGGATGCTTGGCACATTTTAAGGGCTCCATCAAGTTTAACGGTCGTCCCCTTTTTTGTGGTTATGCCAGGCTTTGGCATCTTTAATATCACGGTCTAAAAATAAACGATTAAAGAATAATTCAATATTGGAAGTATTTGCGCTAAGCGCCGTTCGCGGAGTAATCACCCTCGTTCCGAATACTATTAGAGAGAGCAAGATAAAGCCCAAGGTTACGCCTAATCTGTCTTCCACGCCGAACGGTTCGTAGAAAAACCAGCTCAGAAACGGCAACGAAAATACAACCAGAAAAACGCCGAGGGCAACTTGTTTCACGGGGGCAAAAAGGTAGGGAACCACCAACATAATAAGCCCGATCCAAGGGGATATCATTGTAATTACACCCAGGCTTGTAAAAACCCCCCGCCCCCCTTTAAAACCGAGAAACACCGGCCAGTTATGGCCGATAATTGCGGCAAGGCCAACCGTAACCTGCATCCATCCCTCAAGCCCCGCTAATTGTGCCAGCCAGACCGCTAAAGCCCCCTTGCCGACATCACACAGCATTACCGGAACGGCCA
This sequence comes from Dehalococcoidales bacterium, assembly GCA_041656115.1. Lineage (NCBI taxonomy): Bacteria > Bacillati > Chloroflexota > Dehalococcoidia > Dehalococcoidales > Dehalococcoidales bacterium. Next base: position 149,399 of record JBBAED010000004.1, read on the forward strand.
TCCATTTTGCGGTTACCCGCATAACATTGGAGGCGCCGATTTTACCCGTGCCGTGCTCGCGGATATCGATTCGGAAAAGCCACTTCGGCAACAGATATCCGGCATGTATTGAGCCTAAAAGATAACCCGCTAAAAGCAGTGCAATATATGCAAAAATCATTTGTACTCCAATAATTTTCAGAGAGGATTATTTAATTGC